>DASQLS010000156.1:0-18719 GCA_035629915.1 Candidatus Limnocylindrales bacterium
TCCGCCTGGAGCGCGGCCTGGTCCCAGAACAGGCGCTCGGTCTCCAGTCGGGGTGCTCTGCTATCGTCGCCGGCCAATGCACGTCGGTCCACGCATGCCCGCGATGGTACGACCGGACGGCACGCAACCCCGATGAACGCCACGGTCGCAGCCCGCCGAATGCTGCTGCCCGCCGCGGGAATCTGCTTCGTTCTCGCCGCGTGGTTCTCGCACACGTTCGTGCTCGAGACGGCGGTCCTTGACCTCACGATTCCCAAGGTCGCCCTGCTGGGCACGGCCGTTGTGCTGCTGCTTGCGCGACCGTGGCGCCTGGTCCAGCGGGTCGACATCGCCACATTCGCGCTGCTCGGACTGCTGGCCGGCTGGTTGCTTCTCGTTGGCCTGCTGCGCGGCGACATGCTCGACGTGCGGCGGACGGCCGGCGCTCTCCTGTTCGGCACCCTCGCGCTGGGTGTCACCTGGGCCGCGCTACGCACGCGGCCGATCCGCGGCGCTCGCGCGCTGGCCTGGTTCATCTTCGGCTTCACGGTCGTATCGTTCGGCGCCGCGGCCGTCGAGCTGGCAACGTACCGCATCGGTCAGCCCGATCCGCTGGCCTGGCTGTGGGAGATCTTCCGGCCGCAGCGAGTGGTGTTCGACGAGCGCTTCGGCGTCACCTATCCGCCACTGCAGCTGCACTGGTACAGCGGCGACATGCTCCTCCGCGTGAGCGGGTTCAGCTGGCACGCCAACATCCTTGCCCTGTCGATGCTCGCCCCGGCCGCTTTCGGCTCGATGTGCGTGGCGTTCAGCATCCGTGTTGGCCGGCGCCGCCTGGCGATCGTCGGGCTGCTGACCCTCGCGCTGGCGACGGCGGCGATCATCTGGACCCACTCTCGCGCCGGCCTGATCGGCCTGGCCGGGGTCGTCGTCGTGACTGCCATCTTCCTGCTCGTCGCCGATCGATCGCGCCGGCGAGCGCTGGTCGTCGCCACGCCGTTGATCGCCGGCGTGCTCCTGATCGGCACGTTCGTGGCTCTCGATCGGGCCGGTCTCGAACGCCTCGCGGGCACGATCCAGGACCCGGGGAAGGGTCAACAGGAGGTGCCCACGCCGGCCCAGGACGCGTCCGATCTGGCCGATGTGCGCTGGCGAATGGTCTCTGCAGCTGCCCGGCTGATCTCCGAATCGCCGACCACGCTGCTGATCGGCCCGGGTCTGGGCGCGTACACGAACGCGGTCAATGACGTGGAGGGTCCGCTGTACATCGTCGAGGCCTACAACGTCCCCGATCCGAGCTCGTTCTGGGTGACGATGTCGCTCGCCGGCGGACTGACGGCGACGGCGCTGATCCTCGGTGCGATCGCGCTTGCCTGGTGGCGGCTGGTCCAGCGCTGGCGCGACGGCCCGAACGAAGGCGTGAGCTGGTACCGCATTCACCTGGGTTGGTTGATCGTCGGCCTGCCGGTCTGGGTTGCCGTCCAGAACGCCGGTGGCTCGCCGCTCGAGGTGCCCGAGGCTATCCCGTTCGGGGCCCTGCTCGGCGTCGCGATCGCCTTCGGCGCGAAACCCGGAACGGCGCCTGACTCCGCGCGCGACATGGCCCGCGGATGACCCTGCGCGCTCACCTCGTGCGCGGCGTCGCCGGCAGTCTCGGGCTGACCGTCGCGTCGGCCGCGCTCGCTTTCCTCAACGGCATCCTGCTGGCGCGGCTGCTCGGCGTGGCCGGCTACGGCATCTACGCGTCGGTGATCGCGGTCGTCCTGCTGCTGTCGTATGCGCTGACGCTCGGCTTTGACCGGCTGATCGTCCGCGAAGTGGCCGCACTGGGCGGCCGTGGCGACTGGGCCGGCGTGCGCGGCCTGATCCAGGGCGCGGCCCGGGTCGTCGTTCCCGTATCGATCGTCGCCGTGTTGGCCGTCGCGTTCGTCGGCTGGCTGCTGCGCGAGCAGCTCCACGACGACGTGGTCCTCGTCCTGTGGCTGGGCCTGGCGATGGTCCCGCTGAGCAACGTGTTGGCCCTCCGCTCGGCCGTCGCACTTGGCCTGCACCTGATCGTCAACGCGCAGCTGCCCGAGACCATCGTTCGACCAGGGCTGTTCGCCGTGCTGCTCCTCGTCGCACTCGCCAGCGGCATGAGCTCGGACCCGGCCCTGGCGATGGCGCTCAACCTGCTGGCGACGATCGTCGCTCTCGTGGTTGGGCTGGCGCTGTTGTCGCGCCGTCTGCCGGCCGAGCTGCTCGCAGCCCGGCCGCGCTTCGAGACGCGCCGCTGGCTGACCGCTGCCGTTCCGTTCGCGCTGCTCATCGCCGTGCACACGTTCGTGAACCAAATCGACGTGCTGCTTGTCGCTGCGCTCGCCGGGGCGGAGGCGGCCGGGCTGTACTCGGTCGCGGCGCGCGGCGCGAGCCTGGCGCTCTTCGGTGCCGCCGCGGTCGGGGTCACGCTCGGGCCGACCGTGGCTCGATTGTGGGATGAGCAGGACCTGCCCAGGCTGCGCCTGGCCGTGACGCGTGGGACTCGCGGCGCGTTCGCCTTCGCCGTCGCGGTGGCGATTGGGCTGATCGCCTTCGGTCAGCAGTTCCTGCTCCTGTTCGGGCCGGAGTTCGTGGCCGCCCGCGAGACGCTCGCTCTGCTCGCCATCGCCCAGGTCGTCGACGTCGGGTTGGGCATGGGTGGCGTGATCCTGACCATGACCGGGCTGCAGGCGTACGCGCTGCGCGCCGGACTTGTCGCGGCGGCCTTGCGCGTCGGAATCGGCGTGTGGCTGATCCCGACACTCGGACCCAACGGAGCCGCGATCGCGGCGATCATTTCGATGGCGGCGTTCAATGGGCTGATGGCAATCGTCGCGATCCGCCGCTTGAGGGTCGACCCGACGCCGCTCGGCCTGGCCATGCGGACGTGAGACGCACACCGGCATGAGGATCCTGGTAACCGGCCTGGCACGCATCGAGCAGACCGAGGGCGGCTCGCAGCGCTACCTGAGCGGCCTTGCCGATGCGCTCGCCGATGGCGGCCACGAGGTGCGCATCCTCACCGGCGCCGACCTGGTCGACACGCGCGACACCGCCTCCGCGTCGCCCTTTGCGCGCCTGTTGCGAACCCTCGTGCGCTTCGTCGTCGGCGTCCCGCGCGGCGTGTTGTCAGTCGCGACCTTCCGGCCCGACGTGGTGACGGTGCACTTCCCGCTCGACGGCCTCGGCGCCGCGCTCGGCGCTCGCTGGGCCGGCCGACCGACGGTGATTCACTTTCACGGACCGTGGGCGCGCGAGGCCGCCGCCGCCGGACGGGGCTGGTTTCCGTTTGTCGGCCGCCAGCGAATCGAAGCCGCGATCTACCACCTCGCCTCGTCGTGGGTCACTCAATCGAACGCCTTCGCCGAGCTGATGGCGGACGACTACTCGATCGATCGGCGGCGGATCCGGGTCATCCCTGGTGGTCGAGACCTGCCTGACCTCGTCCAGCCGTCGCCGGAAGAGTGCCGGCGCCGGCTGGGCTTGCGCGAGCGATTCACGTTGGTGACCGTCCGACGCCTCGTGCCGCGGACCGGCGTCGACCTGGCCATCCTGGCCCTGGCTGAGATCGTCCGCCGCCGGCCGCATCTCGACGCCCAGCTGGTCGTCGCCGGGGACGGACCAGAGCTCGAGGCGCTTCGCGCGCTGGCTCGCTCGGAGAACGTCGAGGATCGCGTCGTGTTCACCGGCCGCTTTCCGGACGAGCTGCTGTGGACGGTGTACGGGGCCGGCGACATCTGTCTCGTGGCCAGCCGCGCGCTCGAAGGCTTCGGCTATGGCGCGCTCGAGGGACTCGCCGCAGGGCGGCCGACGGTCGTGACCGCGATCGGCGGCCTGCCCGAGGTCGTTGCCCCGCTCGAGCCGCGCTGGGTGGTGCCGGCGGAGCCGGACGAGATCGCCTCCGCGGTGCTCTTCGTGGCCGACGATCCGTCGCGCTTCCCTGATGCCGACGCGTGCCGTGCGTACGCGGCCGGATTTGCCTGGCCGCGGCTCGTCGGCCGGATCTTGGACGTCTACACCGAGGCGGTCGTGTCGTCGCGCCGCGGCCGGCGCCGCTCGCGCCGCCAGGCGGGTTGAGCGGCCGCGCAGATGAGTGTCGCCAGGGCGAGGTAGCGGCCGAGCAGACCGGCCGCGGCGTTGGTCGCCACTTCCGGCGGCGGCTGCCCGGCGACGAGCCGCTCGACGACGAGCAGCGGTCCGGGCGCCGCGCGCGTGCCGACCACGAGCCCGTAGGCGAGCGCGGCCAAAGCACGCGGCGCGCGCAGCCACTTGAGCAGCAGGTACGTCTCGTTGTGGACGCGATCGAGCCGCTCGTCAAAGCCGGGCTCGTCGCGGGGCTCATCGTCCGGCCGCGGCGCGTGGGCATGATCGACCGCAGCGGCTGGGTCGTAAACGACTCGATCGCCGGCGCTCCGGACGCCGAGACACGTGTCGAGCTCGAAGGCGTACTGCGCGCCGATGCCACGCAACCGTTGGTCGAAGCGCCACCACGATCGGCGCGCGCTCATGTTCACGCCGCGCAGGTGGTCGACATCGCGTGCCGGCGGTGCGCCAAAGTGGTGCCGGCCAACGACGCGGCCCCACGGTTCGATGACGCCGACGCGCTCGGCGACCACTTCCGTGGCGCTGGTCGGCTGGACGTCGAGTCCGCCGACGGCCGCCACGCGGCCGTCGGCGTAGTGGCTCAGCAGGCGCTCGAGCCAGTCGGGTCGCGGCTCGGCGTCGTCGTCGGTCAGTGCCACGACGTCGCCAAAGGCGACCGCCATGCCGCTCGATAGCGCATGGACGACGCCGGGCTCAGTGACCGCCACGACGTCGATCGGGCGATCGATCAGTCCAGCCAGGTCGCCGAGCGCCAATCGCGTGCCGATGTCGTCGGCCCGGCGAACGACGACGAGTTGGTCGGGCGGCCGCGTTTGCCGGCTCAGCGCCGCCAGGCAGCGGCGCAGTTGGTCGGGTCGGCGGTAGGTTGGAACGAGGACGGTGACCGACAGCTCGGGCGGGATCACGACGCCGATTCGGGTGCCAATTCTGCGTTCGCCTCTGGTGCCAGGTATCGGCGCCGGAAGGCAAGACACATGCCAACCGCGCCGAAGATGAGGTAGATGCGCGGCGGCGAATCGAACATCGAGCTGGCCAGCGTCTCGACCAGCGTCTCGCCGAAGATCATCAGCGTCCCGAGCGTGAACGCGCGCAGGTACGGGTCGCGCGTCGTGGCCATGCCGCAGATGCGCCACAGGGCGACGGCGATGGCACCCGCGAAGGCGAGGTACGCGGCGAGCCCAAATATGCCCGTCTCGCCCAGGATGCGCGGCCAGAACGTGTCGGTGATGTACTGCGCGTCGCTCGGCCGCAGGCCGAAGACCTCGTCGAGGCCGTACTGCTCGTAGATCGGGCTGTACTCGAGCCGGCTGCCGGTGCTGCCGAAGCGACCCAGGCCGGCGCCGAGCGGGAAGTAGTCGCGCGCGATCTCGGCCGAGGTCGTGTACATCAGGATGCGCGCCTGCTGGTCCGCTCCCTCGGGCATCTGGCCGGGCGGCCCGGTCTCGCGCAGCGTCAGCTGGTAGAGCCCGATCAGGCCGGGCAGGAACAGCACGACCAGGACGAGCACCGAGGCGACGACCGGCAGCCACGAGCGCGCCTCGCCCCCGCGCGAGCGCGCATGCCGGAGCTGGTTGAGCAGACCTACGCCGAGCCCGATTGCGGCACCGACGATCGTCCGCCGTCGCGCGGCAAGCAGCGTGCCGAGGCCGAACGCTGCGGCGGCGATGAGCAGCCACCAGCGACGGAAGACGATGTAGTAGGAGAACAGGAAGAGGGCGATGAAGGCGGTGAACCAGCTGAACAGGACCGGGTGGTAGAAGAGCGACTTGATGCTCGGCAGCTGGCCGCGCGGCACGTTGATCTCGGTCAGGTTCAGGAACTTCTGGAAGGCGGGCGGATCGATCATCTCGACCGCGCCGAGGGCGAGTACGAGCACGCCCACGCCGAGCACGAGCGGAGTGAAGTAGCGCACGTCGTCGAGCGTGAAGTCGTGCCACATGACGACGTACAGGAACGCGATGACCTTGGCCAGCAAGAGCAATCCGACCAGCCACAGGTTGAGCGGCACGCCATTGACGACACTCGAGACGACGGCGAGCAGCATCAGGGCGACCACGGCGCCATCGCGTACGGGCTCGATCAGCCCCTTCTGCCACGGCCGGAGGCGCCACGCGCTGAGGACCACGAGGCCCGGCACGGCCACTTCGTCGAGCTGCTCGAGTGACGGCGTCAGCCAGCGCGCGAAGGTGTTGTAGAAGAGGATGAACATGGCGAAGACGAGCAGCGCCGCCTTGGGCCAGCGCAGGTAGCTCAACAGGAGCACTGCCGTTGCGGTGGCCAGCGTCGCCGGCCCGCGTAACGCCTCCGGCGCGATCCAGGCAACGACCGTCACGGCGGCGATCAGCGCCACCGCCAGAAGAATTGGAATCAGCGCGGGCCTGACCGACTCGCGATTTGTCGCAGCCAACACCAGCGCTAGCGCCCGAGACCGCGGAGTGCCGAGTAGCGCGGCCGGGTTTGCTCGACGGCCCAGCGGAGCATCAGCGCTCCCAGGACCGGCTCGATGTGCACCGCCTCGCGCCGCCGCTGGGCGATGTCTTCGGTCAGGTGGCTCATCCGGGCCGCCTTGGCGACGCGGATCTTCAATCGGTCGACGCCCGTGATCGGTCGTCGCGGCCTGGGGATGAGCGCATCCGGGCCGGCAAACGCGGCGAACGATTCGCGGCCGGACTCCGAGAAGGCGGCCAAGCCATTGGTATGGATCCTGTGGCTCGTGGCGAGCTTCTGGACGCCGAAAGTGCCGCGTTGAACGCCGAACTCTTCCGCCAGCCGCCGGGCGAACGGCTCGTCATAGCGGCCACCGACCGAGAACGGCTGCATCTCCGGCGACTTGCGCAGGCGCGCCATTGTTGGCTGCTGAAGGCCGCCGACATATGGCACGGGCAGGTGGACGAAGCCGGTCCGCAGCCGCAGCTCGCCGAGTGACGCGCCCGACAGGTCGAGCCGGCTCATCTCGCTCCGGTCATAGCCACGCCAGGCGGCGCCGCCCCAGAAGCCGGTGAGCACCATCTTGCCGCCAAGCGCCCGCTCCATCGACCGATATACGACGTCCTCGCCGCTCATCCCGGTGGCCAGGAACTCGGCCTCGGGCGCGTCGTCGAGATCGAGGTAGGCCATCCGTTCGAAGCACTCGACGGTCATGCCCATCGCCCGCGCCGCCTTCTCGCCACTGTCGTCTGTGCCGTGATAGCCGCGCCACGGCCAGCCGGTGGTGAATGTCGCCGCCAGCCGGCAGCCGGCGCGGGCGCCGACCGAAGCCGACGCCGTGGAGTCGTAGCCCGACGAGATCGTCGCCAGCGGCTCGAACTGCCGCGCGTTGGCAAAGGCAGAGGCCACGTGGCCCACCAGCCGATCGCGGTAGTCGGCGAACGACTCAAACGGTCGCTCGTCTCGGGGCTTGAGTTCGACACGGACGCCGCCGTCGGCCGATATCGCCAGGTTCTCGTAGAACTGGACCGTGACTGGCTCGGCGCCCGTCGGCTCCACCGGCAGCGGAATCGTCCCGTGCGAAACGCCCCGCGTGATCAGGCTGAACAACCGCGGGTAGGGCTCGTCGTCACGGAGCGAGCGGCCGGTTGCCTCGAGCAGGGCGACGAGCGAGTTCGAGACGACAACCTTTCCGTCGGCCGAGTGGGAGTGGTAGACGGGCTCGAGCGTGTGCGCCGGCGTGACGACGATGAGCTCGGTGCGGCTGCCAACGATGCCCGAGCCGAAGACCGTCGACGATCGGGTCACACTGGCAAGCTCGGCGTCTCCGGACCACGTTCCCTCGAGGAAACCCGACTCCTCGCGGCGGACGTCGGAGCCGCTCCACACCCGCACGTTCGGCCAATCGACACGCGCCAACCAGGCCAGGCGAGGCAGATCGGCGACCGCTTCATAGCTGAACCGCCAGCTCTCGGGTGCGCTCGGCATCGACTGCTGCTCGCTCATCGCGAGGCGGAACCTATCATCAGTTTCTGGCTGTTACGCCCTGCAGGGGGAGTCTGGTTCTTGGAGATAGTTTTCATTGGCACGCTTGAACCGTTTCCGGGTGGCTCGGGCACGGTCAACGGCCAGGTCGTGCGCGGCCTGACGCAGCGTGGCCACAGCATCACTGCCGTTTCTCCGCTTGGGCCGCTGGCCGGGGCGCGAGCGGCGGTGCCGTCGCCGGCCGATGACGACGCCAGGTTCCCCGGAGCGCGCATTCGGCGCTATGACGTGCCGTTCGCCGAGGTCGAGCCGCACCGCACCGATCAGGCATTCATCGATCGTGAGCGGGAAGCGATCGCGACCACCCTGCTCGAGCTGGCGCCGGCCGTCCCGGACGTCGTTCTCGTAGGACGCGAGACGTTCGCCCGTCATGTTCCCGAAGCCCTGCCATGGGCTGAAAAGTTGCCCGTCGTGGTCGCGGCGCACTCGTCGGATGCGCATGGCGCATTGAGCGGCAATCGCCATCCCACCGCGGCGGAGAATCTGCTCGCTCGCATCGCGGCATGCACCCGGCTGGTCCTGGTCGCCCACCATCAGCGCGCCAGCTACGAGGTGCTCGGTGTGCCGATCACAGTGGTGCCAAACGGTGTCGACCTGGTCGCGTTCCATCCGGCCGTGAGCGGTGACCGGCGCGCAGGGGCGCAGGAAGACATCGTCTTCATCCACGCCAGCAACCTCAAGGACGCCAAGCGACCGCTCGACCTCGTCGCCGCTGCTGCATTGGCGCTGCGCAGCGAGCCGCGTCTGTACTTCCTCATCGCCGGTGACGGGCCGCTGGCCGAGCCGATGCGCCAGGCGGCGCGCAACGCGTCGATCGAGCATCGCTTCGCGTTCACCGGCTGGCATCCGCGGGCGGAGATGCCGGACATGTTCCGGCAGGCGGATGTCGCGGTACTCATGTCGGGCCACGAGTCAATGCCGTGCGCCCTGCTCGAGGGAATGGCCAGCGGTCTGCCCACGATCGCAACCGACATCCCGGCTTCGCGCGAGGCGTTGATCGACGGCGAGACGGGCTTCCTGTACCCGGCCGGCGAGGTCGAGCGCTTGGCCAGCCTGATGGTCGATCTCGCGGCCCACTCCAGCCGGCGGACGAGGGCAGGTAGAGCGGCCCGGGTGGCGGTCGAGAATCGCGGCGTGGAGACCATGGTCACCGGCTACGAATCGGTGCTGAGCTTCGTTGTCGCCGAATCGGCCCGCGACCGTCGATCGACCGTGGCCGGAGGGCATTGACCATGACGGCCTTCGCCGAGCTGATCGCGCGACGCGACCTGCTGTTCAACCTGACCCATGCCGAGTTGACGGCTCGCTACCGGTCGGCCGCGCTGGGCCTGCTGTGGTTCGTGCTCACGCCGCTCGTGCTGATGGTCGTGCTGACGATCGTCTTCGAATACGTCATCGACCTGGGCATTCCCGACTACCCGGTGTTCGTGCTCAGCGCGCTGCTGCCGTTCACCTACATCCAGGTGGCGCTGCTGAACACGAGCACCTCGATCAGCCGATCGCCGGGCCTCATCAAGCGCGCGCACATGCCACGCATATTTCTGCCGCTCGCGGCGATCGGGTCCAACCTGGTCCACTTCGTTATCTCGCTCGTCCTGCTGCTGCCCTTGATGGTCGCCATGGGCGTGCCGCTGACTCCGGCCCTGCTGCTGTTGCCGCTGGCCATCGCGCTCGCGGTTGCGGTGGTAACCGGCGCCGGCCTGCTGTCCGCGGCGCTCAACGTCGCCCACCGTGACGTGGAGCTCATCCTTTCGGCCGGCACGCGCGTTCTGTTCTATCTGAGCCCGATCTTCTATCCGCTCTCGGCCGTGCCCGAGCCGTGGCAGCCGTTCTACTGCCTCAACCCGGTCGTTGGGGTGATCGAGATGCACCGCGCGCTGCTGCTCGACGGCACGCTGCCCCCGTCATGGCTGATTGGCATTACCGTCGGATCGACGGCCGTCCTGCTGGCCGTCGGGATCATCGTCTTCGTGCGGCGCCAGCCCGACTTCGAGGACTACCTGTGACGGCGCGCTCAATGATCGCGTCCGACCGCGGCCCCAAGCTGCGCATCGCCTGCCTCTACCCGGTCGACGACGACCCAGAGGTGGCAGCGTCGATGGACCGCATCCGCTTCCGACGGATGGCTGAGGCACTCGCTCGCGCCGGCCATCGGGTCGACATCATCTACCGCCGTGGTCCCGTCGTCCGGCTCGCGCCCAGGTTGCGGCGCGTCCCGCTGCGCCTCGCCCGCTGGTCGGAGTACGACCTCATCAAGACCTCGATTCACGACGGTTTCGAGCAGCTCGCCCGCCATGGCGGCGGCAATCACCCGTTCATCCTGGCCAGCCTCGGCTCGGTCGTCGGCCGCGGCCCAAAGCCGGGCGTCCACTTCTTTGGACCTACCCACGAATGGCTGCTCGGCATCCAGAACGAGATCGCCGCGCGGGCACGCGCGGTGAACATCCTGACCGACGAGAACGATCGCGTATGGCAGGAGACCCATGGCGTCGACATGCTCCGGCTACGCGTGCCGACGGGCGTCGACGCGGTATTGCCGCCGCCGGGCGGTGACCCGTACAAGTCCCTCGGCGCCGAGGGCCGTGCAGTTCTCTTCGCCGGCAACGTCTACTCCGAGCTGCAGCCGGAGGTGAACCGGATCTGGGTCGATCGGCTTAACCGGCTGGGACACGCGCTCAAGAGAGTCGGGTTGACCCTCGTGGCGATGGGGCCGGGCGACCGCGACAAGCTCGATCCGAGCGTTCTGATCGACCTCGGCCCAGTGCCCGACAGCGAGGTCTGGGACTGGCAACGTCACGCCGTGGCCGGCATCGTTCTCGCCCACGGCGAAGTGCAGGACAACGAGAGCAGCAAGATCTACTACTACCTGCGCACCGAGCTTCCGACGATCACCGAGGCGCCGGTGCCCAACCGGTGGCTGGTCGAGGAGACCGGCCTCGGGGCGGTCGTGCCGCTCGACGATGTGGACGCGATGGCCGACGCTGCCGCGACGTTCGCCGGCCGGAGCAGGTCGCTCAACGGCGTCGCCGAGTGGATGGTGCGCGAGCATTCATGGGATGAGCGCGCGGGCCGGTACCGCAGCCTGTTCGAGGAGGCCGCGCTGCTTCGCCCGTCGGCCAGGAAGCCGACGAAGAGAGTCTCTACCGGGGATCGCGGCGGCACGATCGTCCTGCTCAGCCCCGGCCTCGACGAGCGTGCGGTATGGGGCGAGCGGATCGTGCTCGGCAGCGTCGCGCGGGCGTTGCCGCGTGCCTTCCCGGGCGCGCGCGTCGAGCTGCTCGACGTGAACGAGATCGACCGCCTGCCGGGGATGCGCGCCGACCTGGTCGTGTCGCTTGCCACCGGGCCGCGGCCGCCGTGGCGCGTTGACGACGTCGCCCAATACACCGACGGCGTGACGATGCTGTGGGTGCTCAACCACCCCGACCTGCTCGACGAGTTCGCGGCGGTCGCGGTCGACGGCCTGATGACCAACAGCCGTCGAGCGGCGACCGTCCTGTCCGCCTCTCGGCCAACGGCCTGGTGCCCGCTCGGCGTCGACCGCGAGTGGCGGCCGATGACGCCGCAGTCGCGGTTCAGGGCCGAGGTCGTCTACCTCGGCAGCGGCGGGCGCGGCAACAAGGACCCTGCCACGACGCGCCTCTACCTGGACCCGGCCAAGCGCTTCGACTTCGCCATCTGGGGATCGAACTGGAGCCGCGAATACTGGGCACCGGTTGATGGCGACGATCCGGCCAGGAACGATTGGCATCGCTTCTGGCGTGGGCCGCTGCCCGTCGGCGAGGAGGCCGCTCTGTACGCATCGGCGGGCGTCGTGCTCGGCTTCCACGAGGACGGCCAGCGCGAGTGGGGGATGTGGAACAACCGCGTCTTCGAGGCTCTCGCCAGCGGCGCTCTGCTCATCTCCGACGAGCCGGATGGGCTCGCGGCCGAGCTGGGAGACGGCCTCGTCCTGACTGCCGGCGGCGAGCAGACGGCGGAGCTGATCGAGCGATACCTGGCCGCGCCCGACGAGCGGCGGCGGATCGCTGAAGTCGGCCGGCGGCTGGTGATGGAGCGCTACACGTACGACCACACCGCCGCGCGAATGCGCGACCACTACCTCGAGCTGTGCGAGCGGCGTGGCATCGCGCCGATGGGCCGTGCGTCGCGCACGGTCGGTGCCGCCACGTGACGGCGTCGAGCGCGGCCGTCATCGAGGCGGACAACATCTCGAAGTGGTACCGCACCCGTCTGCGGCGCGACTGGCTGCTGATGCGTCCGGTCAGACGCCTGTCGGGCACGCCTGCGGCGGACGGGATGTGGGCACTGCGCGACGTGTCCTTCACCCTCGAGCACGGTCGCTCGCTGGGCATCGTCGGTGACAACGGAGCGGGCAAGACGACGCTGCTGCGTATCGTCGCCGGTATCTCGCGTGCGACCGAGGGCCGGGTCACGGTCCGTGGCAACGTGGCCAGCCGCTTCGGCTACGGCCTTGCCTTCAATCCGTACCTGTCGGGACGCGAGAACGTCTTCCTCGAAGGGACGCTGCTCGGCCTTACCAACCGCCAGGTGACCCAACGCTTCGAGAGCATCGTCGACTTCGCGGCGATCGACGGCGCCATCGATCGACCGCTGTGGACCTACTCGAGCGGCATGATCTCCAGGTTGGGCTTTGCCATCGCCGCGTCGATCGATGCCGAGGTGCTGCTGCTCGACGAGGCGCTCAGCGCCGGTGACGGCAGGTTCCGCCAGCGCTCGGAGCAGGTGCTGCTCGACGCGCGTGCCTCGGGACGCAGCCTCGTCGTCGTCTCGCACGGCCTGGCCATGGTTCGCCGGCTGTGCGACGAGGGAATGTGGCTGGAGAAGGGTGTCGTGCGCGAGGCCGGCCCGGTCGACGAGGTCGTCGACGCCTACGAGGAGGCTGCCGGACTGCCCACGACGCGCAAGAAGGAAGTGCTGGATGAACCCGGCAGCGATCCGGACGGGGTGGGCGAGGCGTCGGCAGTCGGAGCAGTCGAGGCCGACGCGGGTTGATTCGCATCGCGGCGGTGATCGACACGTTCGACGTCGGCGGGTTCGAGCTTGCCTGCCTCGAGCTGCTCAGCCGGCTCGATCCGGCGAGGTTCAGCTCGAGCATCCACACCTTCCGGCCCGGTGGATTGGTCGAACCGGCGCGCTCGGCGGGCATCCAGGTCACCGTCGGGCACGACAAGCCGTCGACCGACCGGCGATGGAGGGCTGCCGATGCGCGCGCACGCCTGCGCTGGACCGATCAGCTTGCGACCGAGATGGCCGCGGTCAAGGCCGACCTGTGCTTCGTGTGGGGCTGGCCGGAGGCGATCAACGCGGCACAGGCGGCTGGCGTGCCGGCAATCGTCGAGCGAGTCGATGGCCCGGCACTGTCGGCGCGCGTGCCGGACAAGTCGGCATGCACGAGGGTGGTTGTCGAATCGGATCTCGTCCGCAGGATCCTGCTCGCGCAGCGGCGCCGCTTTGGGGTCGATGCACGGCGGGTAGTGGTCGTGCGCAACGGCGTTGATCTCGAGCGTTTCGATGCGCAGGGTTCTGACCGCGGAGCAGCGCGTTCCGCGTATGGGATACCGCCCGAAGCGTTCGTTGTGGGCACGCTCGCACGCCTGTCGGCCGAGAAGAACCTCGGCCAGCTGATCGATGGCTTTGCGGCGGCGCTTGGCGATTCGCCGCCCCTCGCCCAGCGCGGCTGGCTGGTGATCGCCGGCCCGGATGGAGGATCGCGAGCCGCGCTCGAGAGACAAGCCCAGAGGTCGGCTGCCCGCGACCGGATCGTATTCAGCGGCCCGGTCGAGGACCGCGCGGCGCTGCTCGGCGCGCTCGACGTGTACTGCACCACGTCGTACACAGAGGGCACGCCGGCGGCGGTGCTCGAGGCGATGGCGATGGGCCTGCCGATCGTCGCCACACCGGTCGGCGCGCTGCTCGAGATGCTCGACGGCAATGCGCTGATCGTCGACGTAATGGCGCCGCGCGAGACGGCGCTCGCCATTGCGCAGCTGGCCGCCGATGCGCGGTTGCGCGGGCGCTTGGGTGCCCGAAGCCTCGCCCTGTCGAAGGGCTGGTCGATGGAGGCCCATGTCGCGCGCTACGAACAGGTCCTCGAAAGCGCCTACGCCGAGGCCGCGGCCGGCCGCGCATGAACATCCTGTCGATCATCGAGTCGCTCGGCGCGGGCGGCGGAGCGGAGATGGCGCTGTCCGACCTGGTGATCGGGCTGCCCGAACACAGCCACGTCGTATGGCATTTCAGCCGCCTGAACCAGAAGGCGGCAGACCGGCCGCTGATCCGGCGCATGACCGATCACGGAGTGCCGGTGCGCGACGTCGACTGGCGCGCGGTTTCGACGCGTGACGTGCGCATCCGGTCGCTTGACGGCTTCGAGCCCGACGTCGTGATGATCCACTGGTGGAAGAACGAGCCGTGGGCACCGTGGCAGACCGAGGCCCGCCTGACCGGTCGGCCCCGATTCGTCAGCATCCTCCACAGCTCGCGCATGAGCCTGAGTCCGGGCTACGACCGCTATGTGGGAGTGGCAAGGTTCCAGGTCGCGCGGTTCCCTTTCCTCGCCGAGGAGAACGTGCGGGTCATCCCGAACGCGGTCGACCTAACCCGCTATCGATCTCCTTCGCGAGCGTCCAGGTCGAAACTGGGCGAGCCGCTCGTAATCGGCACGATGGCCGGCCTGCGCGTCGAGAAGGTCCCGCTTTCGTTGATCGAGGACGCGGTGGCGTGGAACGTGCCGCATGCTCAGTGGCAGATCGCGGGTACCGGTATCTTCCGCGAGGAGTTCGAAGCCCAGGCGGCGCGCCTCGCGCAGGGCAAGTTCCGGTTCCTGGGCCTCCTGCCGCGCCGGTCCGTGCCGCGCTTCCTGAGCGGCCTCGACGTGCTTTGCCACCCCGTCCACCCACAGGTGCTCGACTGCAATCCGATCGGAGTGATGGAGGCGCTCGCAGCAGGGGTGCCCGTCGTTGCTGAAGCACGCGGCGGCCTGCCGGAGATCATCGATCATGGCGTCAACGGCCTGCTCGCTTCGAGCAGCGACGAGGTCGGCGAGCTTCTACGGCGCCTTGCCGGCGATCGCGCTCTCGTTCGCCGGCTGGCCCACGAGGCGCGTGAATCGGCACGGCGTTTCGATCGGCCGATCCAGCTGGCTGCCTACCGAAAGCTGCTGGCCGAGTTCGAGCCTGAGCTGGCGCTGCTCGACGAGCAGGCTGTCGCGGTTGGAAGTCGATCTTGAATTGCGACGTCATTGACCCGCGCGAGACCCCGCTTGGCGCCTACGCCGAGCCGACCTCGAGTGAGTGGCGATGAAGATTCTTTCGATTATCGAGGCGCTCGGCCGGGGCGGCGCCGAGGTGGCGCTGGCCGATCTGGTCGCTGAAATGCCCGAGCATCGGCACGTCGTGTGGCACTTCACCAGCGCTAACCGCCTGGCCATCAACCGCAATCACGTCCGACGACTCAGCGCCCGCGGCGTTCGCGTGCGTGACGTGCACTGGCGCGCAGTCGTCAGCCCGACCCTGCGCGACGAGATGCTCGAGGGCTTCGAGCCGGATGTGGTCGTCTTCCATTGGTGGCGCAACGAGCCCTGGGCGCCATGGATAGCCGATGCACTGCCTTCGGCAAAGCGCCCGTGGTTCGTGTGCGTCCTGCACAGCGCACTGTCGACGGTGTCGAGTGCCTACGATCGATACGTCATCGTGGCCGAGCTTCAGCGCTCGCTCATCCACCCGGTACCTGACTCGGAGGTCTGGCTGATCCCCAACGCCGTCGACGGGCGCCGCTTCCGGGCTGCTTCGCGCGCGTCGCGGTCAGGACCGGGCGAGAAATTCGTGATCGGGTCGTTGGCCAGGCTGCACCCCGAGAAGATGCCTCTTGATTCGATCAGCCGGGCGGTCGCGTGGGACGTGCCGCACGCGGTGTGGCGCTTTGCCGGCGACGGCCTGTTGCGCGCGCCGTTCGAGGCACAGGCGGCCGCGGCACGCTCCGGGGAGTTCCACTTTGTCGGCCACATTGCACGCCGTGCCGTGCCGCGCTTCCTGAGCGAGCTGGACGTCCTCTGCCACGTGGTTCACCCGGACACGCTCGACAGCAACCCGATCGCGGTGATCGAGGCACTTGCGGCGGGCGTGCCGGTCGTCGCCGAGGCACGCGGCGGGTTACCGGACCTCATCGAGGACGGCACGAACGGTCTCCTCGCCGCCGACCTGGACGAGATCGGCACACTCCTCAGTCGGCTAGAGGCAGACCGCGGGCTGGTCCGCCGTCTGTCGCGCGGCGCGCGCGAGTCCGCGGTCAGGTTCGGCCGTGACGAGCACGTCGCCGCATATCGCCGCCTGCTCGCGCCGCTGGAGGCAGGGCCGCCGCCCGCAGCATCAGACGCTGCAATTGCCGCCGGAGCCGGTGCGTGATCGAGAGCAACGCACCTGGCGGGCGACTGCGAGTGCTGGCCGTCGTTGCCCGATTCAAGTGGTCCCACATCGACTACCTGGCTGCGCTGGGCAATGAGGTCGACCTTTGGTCGACGTGGTCCTCCACTGGCAGCGAGGGAGCGCCCGAACGCGCCGTCTTCGAAGGCGTCCGCCTGCGCCCGCTGGGCGCGCTCGCGACTGACGGCGAGGAGGCGGTGTGCGCGGCCCTGGCCGACTCGATCGAGCGTGTGCAGCCCGACCTGATCCACGTCATGTACTACACCCACGAACGGCTCACTGTCATCACCCGGCGGCTGGCTCCGGGTATCCCGCTCGTCTGGGAGTGCCGCGACCCGATCACGACGCTGACCCGCGCCAGTCCCGCATCGCCGACTTGGGCGCTCGAAGGGGAGGCTCTGCGCGCGGCGGACGGGCACATCCTGGTGACCGAGGCAACGCGCGACTACTACGAGCGCGGCCACGGCGTCGACCTGAGCGACGCGTTGATCGTTCCCCACGCCTTCGCAGCGCGTCTCGCCGGCCCTTTGCGGCCGAAGCTGTCGAGCGTCGACGGCCGGACGCACATCGCACTGGTGGGCACAGCCGCCGACGACCCGCGTCACGGGCGCTACTACGTCGACATCATTCGCCGGCTGGTGGCGATGGGCTTTGTCGTGCATTCCCATTTCCACGAAGAGATCGACGGCGTGTCGCTCGAGCCCTACGAGCGGCTCGATCGCGTGCTGACCGATTACCACCACCACCCGACGGTTTCGTTCCGCGACGGCGAGCGACTGTCGGACCTGACTTCGCGCTACGACCTGATGGGCGTGTTCCACGAGCTCGATTCGCCCGAGCCCGAGTTCAACGAAGCGCCGACGCTGGAGATCTGCATGCCAACCAAGGCCGTGTCGGCCTGGTTCCACGGCGCGATCCCGGTCGTCACCTTCGCTTCCTACCGCGGCCTGGTGGAGACGATCGAGCGGCTGGGGATCGGCTTCGTCGTCGATGATTGGGAGGGCGTGGCTGACCTGGTCGGCGACCATGAGCGGATCGAGTCGGCAAGTCGGGCCTGTCGGGCCCACCGCGAGGAGTTCAGCCACGAGTACCAGGCGCGCCGGATCGCCGCGTTCTATGAGCGAGTCAAATCGAGGAGGGAGCATTGAGCGAGATCTGGGAGGGCTTCGACCTCCAGCCGGTGCCCGAGGTGACGGACATCGATCGGGCGACGTACGAGCGCGTCTACCGCGGCAAGTGCCCGGTCATCGTGCGCGGCGGCGCCCGCCGGACGGCTGCGTTCGAGCACTGGGATCCGCCCTACCTGGCCGAGAAGGCCGGCGACGCGGAGGTCAAGGTCGCTGCCTACGCTGCCGATCGGCGCGACTACGGCGCGATCGAGTCGCGCCAGATGTCGATGCGCGAATTCCTGAACGGCTTCGAGCAGGCCGGCGGCGACGAGATTCGCTATCTCTTCAACAACGAGAGCTGCGTGTTCGTGCGCAACGAAGGTCAGCCACGATTCCACGTCGGCTGGGGGTCGAAGACCAATGCCGGGATGGCGCAGCTCGCGGCGGACTTCGAGGTGCCCGACTTCGTCGACCCCGAGCGCTTCGTGCTTGGCGTGATCATCCTTGGATCACAGGAGAACGCGACCGATCTGCACTATGACCACGGCGGCGAGGGCAAAGTTCTCGTCCAGCTGCGCGGACGCAAGCGGCTGCTGCTGATGCCATCGACGTCCGCTGGCGCCCTGGACCTGCACTCCCTCTACCTCAAGCCAGGCGGCGCGGCACGTGCCGGAAGCAGGCCGACTGTCGACATCCACGCCCAGGCGAACGGCTCAGACGCTCCCCGTCTGACCGGCTACACGGCGGACCTCGAGCCGGGCGACATTGCCTACTGGCCGCCGTTCTGGTTCCACGACTTGGGCAACCTCGACCCGTTCACCCTTGCCGTGGGCGTGATGGTCGACGAGCTGACCATTCCGCCGCTGCTGATGCGCCATCTCGCTCGCGGCGTCTTTGCCGGTGTCCTGGCCGCCGCAGCACGGCGCGCGAGCGATGGGTCGCCGAGCCCCTTCGAGAACGGTGGCTGGGACCTCGACGTGTCACTCGACGGCCAGCATCTGGGCAGCCTGGCCGACCTTTTCAGCGACCTCGAGGCACGGCTGCTCGCCGAATCGGAACGCGGCACCGAGCAGCTTTGGCAGTGGAACGAGAT
>DASQLS010000157.1:0-5755 GCA_035629915.1 Candidatus Limnocylindrales bacterium
CAATTCGGGAGACATCGCGGCGATCCGCCTGCTCGACGAGCCGGCGCGGCGACGCGTGTACGAGTGGGTCATCAGCCAGGGCCGGCCCGTAGGCCGCGACGAGACTGCGCGCGAGCTGGGCATCGGCCGGGCGCTGGCGACATTCCATCTCGACCGACTGGCGACGGCCGGCCTGCTCGATGCGGGCTACAAGCGACTCACCGACAAGCGCGGGCCCGGCGCCGGCCGGCCGGCACGCGTCTACTGGCGCGCGGAGAGAGAGTTCAACGTCTCCCTGCCCGAGCGCCGCTACGAGCGCGTGGCGGAGCTGTTCGCGACCGCGCTCGAGCGTGTCGGCGCGGACGCAGTCACCGAATCACTCCATGACGCCGCGCAGGACGTTGGCGAGCGCCTGGCCGCCGATGCCCCCGGCCGCCCTGGCCCGAAGCGCCTGCTGTCGGTTCTGAGCCAGAGCGGCTACGAGCCCGTCACGGAGCCCAATGGAACGATCCGTCTCAGGAACTGCCCCTTCCACGCGCTGGTCGAGGAGCACCGCTCCCTCGTCTGCGGCGCGAACCTGTCGATGGCTGAGGGGATCGCCGACGCATCGGGAGCCGGCGCGGATCTGACGCCCGTCCTCGACCCGCAGCCCGGCTACTGCTGCGTCGCCTTCAAGCCGGAGTCTGCCGCGATCGCTTAGCGCCTTTCGTGGCTGTCGATGTCACGTTTTCCGAACCGGCTGCGTCCAGGAGCGAATCTTGGAAGGAGGTCAGCCGATGTTTCCGTCCCAGACCCTTGGCTCCACGACGCAGCTTGGCGCCGACTCGCTGCTGGAGCCTTTCGTCGACCAATGGGCAGCATTGCTCACGACATATCGCCGCGATGGCCGCTCCGTTTCAACGCCTGTCAACGTGGTGGTTGACCAGGAAAGAGTTCTCTTCCGAACGTACGAACAGACGGGCAAGTTCAAGCGCCTGCGCCATGATTCGCGAGTGACGCTTCAGGCCTGCGACGCGCGCGGCCGCGCGACCGGTGACTTCGTGCTCCATGGTGTCGCGCGGTTGTTGACCAGCGACCTGGATGAAGCCGCCGGGCGCCAGATCGACGCGAAATACCCGCTCTTTCAGAAGAGGCTGGTTCGTCTGGCCCACCGGCTGGCCGGCTATCGCACGGTCCACTTCGAGGTTGTCCCCGGCGAGGTTGCCAGGACCGGTGTCTGACGCCTCCACACAAGTGTTCGTCGAGCACCGATCGCTGCTGGTCGGCGTCGCGTACCGCGTGCTGGGCACGGTGGCTGACTCGGAGGACGTCGTGCAGGACGCGTGGCTGCGCTGGTCAAAGGTGGCACCCGACCAGATCGAGGATCCGCGGGCTTACCTGGTGACAGTCACGACGCGCCTGGCGATCGATCGGCTGAGGCGACGCCAGGTAAGCCGCGAGCAGTACGTCGGGGAGTGGCTGCCGGAGCCGATCGTGACCGATGCGGACCCGGCGTCCCAGGCTGAGGTCGCCGAATCGGTATCGATGGGCCTGCTTCTCGTGCTCGAGACCCTGACCCCGCTGGAGCGAGCCGTGTTCGTTCTCCATGACGCGTTTGGCTTCGGGTACGCGCAGATCGCAACGATGCTCGACCGCACCGAGCCGGCCGTGCGCAAGCTTGGATCCCGCGCGCGCAGGCACGTGCACGATCGGCGCCCTCGCTACAACGCCGATCAATCGACCCAGCGCGCCGTAACGGAGGGGTTCCTCGCTGCTGCCTCACACGGAGACATTGACGGCCTGATGGCCGTGCTCGCGCCCGAAGTGACGCTCGTCGCAGACGGCGGCGGCAAGGCCCGAGCGCCGCTGTTGCCGGTGATCGGCGCACACAGCGTGGCGCGCTTCTTCCTCGCGGTTGCCGGTCGGCTCGAGCCCGGCCAGAGCGCGCGAGCCGCCGTGCTCAACGGAGAACCGGCGCTGATCGTCGATCGGGATGACGGCAAACCGATCGCGGCCGCCGTCCTGTCGATCCCGGCCGATCGCATCGAGCGCATCTATCTCGTCGCCAACCCCGACAAGTTGGTGAACCTCGAGATTGTTGTCACGTTTGAAAGGTCCGGCGGCGGGGCGCTTTAAGGGTCTGTCGACGTAGTTCGCCGGAAACTGGAGGCGGAAAGGAGCTGTCTATGAACGACACCGCAACCGCCACGCTGACCGCGCAGGACCCCGCTGGTCAGATGCCGACGCCGGACCCGGCGCTACGGCAGTTCGAACGCTTCATCGGCACATGGGAGATGAAGGGTCGGACGCTCGACTCCAAGGTTGACAACGTCTCAGGTACCGCTTCCTACAGGTGGTTGCCGGGCAAGTTCTTCCTCGAGCAGCGAACGAAGATCAACTTCACCGGCTACGAGGTCGAAGGCGTCGAGATCATCGGCTACGACCCCAAGACGGGGACGTTTCCCTCGACGGTGTACGCCAGCCTGGCCGCCGAGCCGCTTCCGTACCGTTGGACGCTCGACGGCGACGAGGTGACGATCAAGGCCGAGTCGCTCAACGCCACGTTCCACGGCCGCTGGACCGGAACGTCATTCTCCGGCGGTTGGCGTCCGGATCCCGGCCACGAGGATGAGCCGGGCAACGTCGCCTACGACGTGTGGGGAGGACGCTAGCCGGTAATCGGCTGCGCCCGGGACCAATCTCAGAACACGCACCTGGATTCGACGGAGGTGATGTATGACGTCGATCGACGCCAGGAATCAAACCTTTTCGACTGGCAACCGTCCAGCGCTCGTCGTGGTGGACGACAAGGCGTCCACGCGCGCGAACATGGCCAACGCATTGCGCAGGCGGTTCGGCTCGGACTATCGAGTGGTCGAGTCGGATGACCCGAATACGGCGCTTCACGAGCTCGAGCAGCTTCGCTCTGCGGGAGCCGAGGCGGCCCTGATCCTGGCCAACAAGCACCTGGCATCCGACACCGGCACGGACTTCCTCGCCAGGACGCGTGAGGCATACCCCACGGCGCGACGACTCGTGCTCGCCGATTTCGGCGACAACTGGGTGATGCCGTCGGTCGCCCGGGCCTCAACCCTTGGCGAAGTCGACCACTTCGACTATCTGCCCGTCAGCGAGTCGGACGAGCGATTCCTGGCTGCCGTAGGCGACATCCTTGCCGACTGGACTGCCGAGAACCGCCGCGGCGAGGTCAGGATGACGATCGTCGGCGAGCGCGGCGATCCCGAGTTCCGGCTCTTGGGCGAAGTTCTCCAGCGCTGGCAGACATACCCGATTGCGATGCTGGTGGCCGGAACCCCGGAGGCCGATCGATTCATGGCCGAGCATGACATCGACGGTCCGCTGCCAATGGTGGTGATGTTCGATGGCCGAGCCCTGACCGGGGCGACGATTGCAAAGGTGTCGGACATGGTCGGTGCCGGCGCGGACACCCGCTCCACGTTCGATCTGGCCGTCGTGGGCCTCGGGCCAGCCGGCTTCTCGGCCGCCGTGAACGCCGCCTCCGAGGGGTTGCGCGTGATCATGATCAACAACACGTTCAGCCAGGCGAGCTCGAGCCCGATGATCCGCAACTACCTCGGCTTCCCTGCTGGAGTGACCGGCGCCGAGCTGATGCGGCGGGCCTGGACGCAGGCGTTGATGTTCGGCGCCGTGGCCCGAATCGGACGTACTGCCACGGCGATCCGCCAACACGGCGGACGCAACGTGGTCGAGCTCGACGACGGCTCTGAGGTGAGCGCCGATGTCGTCGTTCTGGCAATAGGCGTCGACTACCGCCGAATCGGCGTGCCCAGCGTTGATCGCCTGATTGGACGCGGCGTCTTCTATGGCTTCAGCGCTGCCGATGCCCAGGCCGTAGCCGACATTGACGCTGCCGTGGTCGGCGGTGCCAACTCGGCGGTCCAGGCGGCCGTCCATCTCGCTCGCCACGCCAGGTCAGTTCATCTGCTTGTTCGTGGCAGCACCTTGGCCAGCAGTGCCTCGGAATATCTGATCGATCAGGTCGACGCCTTGCCCAACGTGACGGTCCATCTGAACTGCGAGGTCATCGAGGCCAAGGGCGAGCAGCAATTGGGATCACTGGTTCTGCGCGATCGCGCCACCGGGGAGACTTCAGAGCAGCCGGTTGGCGGGCTCTTCGTGATGATCGGGGCTGTCCCGCGCACCGATTGGCTGCCCGACGACCTGCTCCGCGACGGCCACGGCTTTGTGATCACCGGCGAGGATGGCCCGCCGCCACAGAGCCCCGAGGAATTTCGGCTGCCGTTCGAGACGACGATGCCCGGTGTGTTCGCCCTGGGCGACGTGCGCTCTGGCTCGGTCAAACGAGTGGCCGCGGCAGTGGGGGAAGGATCCGCCGCGATCCAGCAGATCCTGCGCTACCGCGCCAACCGCGCGGCCGAGGCTGAAACCTACAGGCAGCGAAGCATCGGCGAGCCGATGCCCGTGAGTGCCGGAAGGACGTGATGACTCTGGCGCACCTCGCGTCGCTATGGTCTTACTCCTGATCGGCCTGGATGGCCGTGGGCTCGTGAGGTGAAACCAGGTGACCGTGTTCTTCGAAGCTTCCATGTCGCTCGACGGGTTCACGGCGGGACCCAACATCACGCCACAGAACCCAATGGGCGACGGCGGTGAGGAATTACACGGTTGGATGTTTGCCGACAAGTCGGACGAGGAGATGGCGGCGTACCAGGATGCGTTGTTCGAGTCGGTCGGGGCACTGGTCATGGGTCGGCGCACGCTCAATCTCGGACTCGGGCCGTGGGGTGACAACCCGCCGTACCACGCCCCCGTGTTCGTGGTGACGCACGAGCCGCACGAGCCGATCGAAAAGCTCGGCGGCACGACCTTCACGTTTGTCACCGACGGTTTCGAGGTGGCCTTCCAGCGGGCGCGCGACGCGGCCGGGGCGAAGGACGTCCAGATCATGGGCGGAGCGGAGATAGATCGCCTGGCGCTGGCTGCGGGCGTTGTCGACGAGATACGCCTCCACATCGCACCGATGTTGCTCGGCGGCGGCACGCGCCTGTTCGACGGCGCCGAGGTCGGGCCGGCTGAGCTGGAGATGATGTCGGCCGAATCAGATCTCAAGCACGGGGTGATCCACGTTCGCTACCGCGTCATATAGGGCGCAGAGCATGAGCGGACCTGCGGTTACCGAAGTCTTCGCCATCCTCGCGACGCGCGACCTGGAACGCGCGCTGGGCTTCTACCGCGATCTCCTCGGCGGCGTCGTCACGTTCTCCTATCCGGGACCGGACGGAACGGTCGTGTATGCCGGGCTGGACATTGGTTCGGCGCACCTGGGCATCGGCCACGATGCTGATCTCGTCGACGCGGCGCGACCGCGGCCAATCAGCCTGTGGCTGTACACGGATGACTGCGACGCGCTCGTCGATAAGCTGCGTGAGGCGGGCACGACCATCATCGAGGAGCCGACCGACCAGCCGTGGGGTGAGCGCGTCGCGCGGGTGCTCGATCCGGACGGCAACGAGGTGCTGGTGGGCCAACGGGCTGCGTCGGCGTCGTAACTCGAGGCTCTAGTTGGCTTCTATTGCTAGTGGACACGAGTGATAGATTCCTGACGAGTGACCGGTGGCAAGGCCATGTGACCACCGGAAGGATCGTGAGGAGGCACGAAGATGCCCGACAAGAGTCTGTACGAGCGGCTCGGCGGCGTATTCGCAATCGCGGCCGTCATCGATCATTTCAGTGATGCGGTCGTCAGAAACCGGTCTGTAGGCCAGGGGTCAGACAACCCGGCGCTGAACGAGTG
>DASQLS010000158.1:0-2855 GCA_035629915.1 Candidatus Limnocylindrales bacterium
TTGGTGAAGATGTCGAGGCCCGCGCGCTGCTGATCGGCGAGCACGGCCGCATGGGCGTCGAGAAACTGCTCACGGAAGCGCACGTCGAGCAACGCGGTGTCGAGCGGACGGCCCCACAGCCCCTGGTCGTACCAGCGAGGCCGGGGCCAGGAGCCGGTCACGGTTGCCGGGAGCATCAGGTCCTTCGTGGCAGTGAACATCGAGCTTGGTGCCTCCTCGTCGAGATCCTGGTCCGCTGGGATGTCGATGCTATTCGCCGACTGCCCTTATCGTGGACGCGATGGAAATCATCGACCCGCCGACGACCGAGCTGTGCGAGCACGCCCCGGCATCCCCGGTCGCGCCGCGTTCGAGCGCATGTGAGGAGTGCGGCAGCAGCTTCAACATGCGCTCGTGCCTGACGTGCGGACACGTGGGCTGCTGCGAGTCGCAGGCCGGTCACGCGCGTGATCACGCGCTGGCCGAGCATCATTCGGTGATGGAACAGGTCACCGGTGGCGGCACCGGCTTCGCTTGGTGCTACGAAGAAAGCCGCTACGTCCGCTGACAATATCTAGACATCTTGGCCAATCTTGGCCTAGATTGCTCATATGTCGGCAAATGGTGACTCTGGTAACGGCCTGCGTATCGGCGACGTGGCAGAGATGCTCGGCGTCTCGGTCGAGACCGTTCGCCGCTGGGAGCGCAACGGCCGACTGACCACCATTCGGACCGCAGGCGGCCAGCGTGTGGTCCAGATGTCGGAGGTTCGACGCCTCCTTGACGAACGCCGAAGCGCTGCTGTGGACCGGCCGATCATTGGCCAGTCGGCGAGAAACCGATTTGCCGGCGTCGTCACCCGCATCGAGAAGGACCGTGTCGCGGCCGTCGTGGAGGTGATGGCCGGACCGCATCGACTGGTAAGCCTGATGACGGCCGAGGCGGTCGACGACCTCGACCTCAAGGTTGGCGACGAGGCGGTGTGCGTGGTCAAGGCGACCAATGTCATCGTCGAGATTCCCCAGCGACGCTAGAGGCGGTGAGTGTCCTGGCCAGGTTCGGCTTCGCACTCACTGGGCTGCTCCTCGTCGTTGCCTGCGGGCCACCGGCGCTCGAGGGTTCTCGATTGACGGTCTTTGCCGCGTCATCGCTGACCGGAGTGATGGGAGACTTGACGGACTCGTTCGGTGAGCGTCCGTGGGCTGACCTGACCGTGTCGACAGGTTCGTCGGCAGCACTGCGTACCCAAATCGAGCAGGGTGCACCGGCCGATGTCTTCCTGTCCGCCGACGTGACCAATCCTCACGCTCTTGTCGACGCAGGCCTGACCGAGGGAGGTATCTCGGAGTTCGCGTCGAACAGCCTGGTGATCGTCGTCCCGGAAGGAAATCCTGCCGCAATCATCTCGCCGGCAGATCTGGCGCGCGATGGGATCAAGATCATCGCCGCCGGCGATGACGTGCCGATCACGAGGTACGCGGCCGAGGTCGTCAACGGCCTTTCCGAGGTGCCCGGCTATCCGCCCAACTTCGCCGCGGCCTATGAGGCGAATGTGGTTTCGCGTGAGGAAAGCGTAGCCGCAGTGACGTCGAAGATCGCCTTGGGCGAGGGTGACGCGGCAATCGCCTATGCCTCCGACGCCCGCGGCTCGGCGTTGACGACGATTGAGCTGCCATCAGACGTGAACGTCGTCGCCGAATACGGCGGCGTGGTGTTGGCGTCGTCGGGCAACCGCGCCGCTGCGCGCGACTTCCTGGCCTGGCTCGTCTCGGTCAACGGCCAGGTCGTCCTCGAGACCAACGGGTTCGGGCGACCACGATGAAGCGGCGGCCGGGTGCCGCGGTGTGGGTTGTCGCATCGATCGGCATCGCCTTCCTGGGACTGCCCGTGCTGGTGCTCGTCTCGCGCGCCGTCGGCGGCGGAACGCTGCTGACGGCGCTGTCCTCACCGGCGGTCATCGACGCGCTCGTTCTCAGTTTGCTTACGACGAGCGTCAGCCTGGTGATCGTCGCCGTGCTGGGGCTGCCGCTTGCCTTCCTGCTGGCGCGCGCCAGGTTCCCCGGTCAATCCCTGGTCGAAACGATCGTCGACCTGCCGATCGTGCTGCCTCCGTCGGTGGCCGGACTTGCGCTGCTGCTGCTACTTGGCCGGCGTGGCGTGTTCGGTGAGGCGCTGGCTGGCGCGGGCGTGAGCATCGCCTTCACGACGCTAGCCGTGGTCATTGCCCAGGTCTTCGTCGCGATGCCGTTCTTCGTTCGCTCGGCCCGAGCCGGGCTCGTCGCCATCGATCGCGAGGTCGAGGATGCCGCACGAGTCGACGGTGCGTCAGAGAACGGCGTGCTGCGCTGGGTTTCCCTGCCGTTAGCGGCGCCCGCGCTGGCGGCTGGACTGGTAATGAGCTGGGCGCGGGCGCTGGGCGAGTTTGGCGCCACGATCATGTTCGCCGGCAGCATCGCCGCGATCACCCAGACGCTGCCGTTGCTCGTCTACGGGGAGTTCCAGTCAGGCGACCTCGAGGCGTCCATTGCCGCTGCCGCCGTTCTGATCCTCGCCGCCGTCATCGCCCTGCTGGCGGTGCGTGGCCTGCACTGGAGCCGGGCGCTCGAGGTGCGAGCCGGCGCCTGATCCCTCCTTTCAGTCGGAAACTCCGGTGCACGCGTCCTCGAAGACGTAGTCGGGAGCGCCGACGGTCCACTTGACCGAGTAGAACTCGATGCGCAGCTTGACCTTGCCTTCGACACTCCCGGATCGCAGCCACTTGATCTCCACAGTGCCACGCAGCAGGTCGCCCGCCCGGGCGCTGTAGTAGAGCTTGCGGTCCACGAAGTCGGCCGGATCTGTCTCGTGCGCTGACTTGGTCTGCGTCGAGGTCGCCA
>DASQLS010000159.1:0-4352 GCA_035629915.1 Candidatus Limnocylindrales bacterium
GGTGGCGCGCTCGTCGAAGGCGCGCAGCTCGGCGGCCGTGAAGGCTGACTCGACCTCCGCGAGCTCGAGACCCAGCCTGTACGCCTCGCTGCCCGCGAACTGCATGCCGGTCGAGTCGTAGTCGGTCGCCCGTAGCGTCAGGCCGACCTCGCCAAAGAGGCGCGAAAGGCTGTCGATCGAGTGGATCACCACGTGGCGCGGTGGGTCGAGCTGGACCCAGTCGACGCCGTAGGTGGACCAGGCGACGTTCGGCACTATCGGCAGTCGAACGAGGCACCAGCCGCCCGGCGCCAGCAAGCGTGCGACCTCAGCGACGGTCTGGCGCTGCTCGACGATGTGCTCGAGCGAGTGGTGGAACATGACCAGCTCGAACTGCCCGGCGACGTCGGCGATCGTGCCCTTGATCACGGTGAACCCCGGTCCGTCGACCTCGGAAGGGATGAAGCGGTCCACGCCGGTCAGGTGTCGGAAGCCGACGCGACCAAGGTCGGTCAGCAGCGTGCCGGATCCCGAGCCCACGTCGAGAATGCGCGAATCGCGGGTCGTCCCGGTGCGCGACAGCCATGTGGCTGCCGGATGCGGCCGAACCCGCTCAACCAGTTGCGCGATGGGCCCTCTGCGGCCAAGCAGCAGCTGGTTGCGCAGCCGGCGAATGGGGTGTCGCAGGCGCTCGCCAGGGTCGTTAAAGGAGGGATAGTCGGCCGGGTAGTAGGCAGAAAGGTCGGCGGGCGGGTCGAGGAGCTCGAGTGCGCCACACGTCGCGCACTCGCTGTAGGTGAACGGAGCGCCCGTTCCATAGCGCAGCTCCTTTGCGCGCCACGTTGCCGCGGGCTCGCCGCCGCAGAAGGTGCACACGTGTGGGACGTCGCTCACCCGGTAATACTCGTCGGGCGATGACTCACCTGCAGGGCCGGCCGTCCGTGGCGGCAATGGTCATGACCTACCGGCCGGATGCATCAGTGATCGATCGGCTCGAGCTCATCAGGCCGCAGGTCGATCGCCTCTTCGTCGTCGACAACGGATCGCCGGCGCAACTTGCCGGTCCGATCAGGGAGTGGCTCGAGCGCGCCGGCGGCACGTTCGTTGCCAATGACCGCAACATGGGTGTCGGCGTGGCGCTCAACCAGGGTGCGCGGGCGGCGATCGGCGCCGGCGCGGACTGGCTGCTGACGCTCGACCAGGACACCAACCCGCCGCCGGACCTGGTCGAGACGATGCTCGACGCCGTGGCCGGCTGGGAGCGGCCTGGCCGAGTCGGGATCTGCGGGCCGACGACCGACCACCAGCGCGACAACCGCTGCGCAGACGCGGTTGCGGTGCGGAGGCGCCTGGTCATCACCTCGGGCAGTCTCCTGTCGCTTGCCGCGTACAGGCGCGGCGGGCCGTTTCGCGAGGACTACTTCATCGACATGGTCGAGGCCGAGTACGCGTTCCGCATTGCCCGCCTCGGTTACGACGTGATCCTCGCCTGCCGCGCGTCGATCGATCACCGCATCGGCGAGCCGACCAGCCACCAGCTGCTCGGCGTCCCGCTCTCGACCACCAATCACCCCGCCTGGCGGCGTTACTACCTGACTCGCAACAGGGTCTTCGTCTGGCGCGCCAACTGGCGCCAGGCGCCGGCCTGGGTCGCGTTCGACACCTTCGGCCATATGCGCGACACACTGTCGATGACCCTGTTCGAGACGGACCGCCGGCGCAAGCTGCGCCACACGATGCGTGGCGCGGCCGACGGATTGCGCGGGCGGAGCGGCGAGAGGGTGCGACCCGGCTAGGCGAGCGACAGACCCGTCGCCCGCCAAATCAGCCCCGGCGAAAGAGATGCTCGGCGTGGATTCGCAGCAGGCGCCGGTTTCGGATGGCCCGCGGATCATCGTCACCCCACGTGGCAGGAGCGACGATCGCCTTTGCGCCGAAGCCGATCGAGTTTGCCGCGGCCCACAGCCTTGTGCGCGCGGCGCCGTGCGTCTCGGCGTACCAGGCGTAATCGGCGGCGAGTTTGCGCTGATCGATCGTGTCGCCGAAAGCGGCGATGGCGGACGCGGCGCCGAAGTGGACGACCTCCGAGGCCGGATCGAGCACGACCTGCCAGCCACGTTGGTGGAGGTCCCAACACAGCGCCATGTCCTCGCCGTACATGAAGCGCCGCTCGTCGTACGGCTGGTCGGGATCGACCAGCGCCGAGCGGCGCAGAACGTGAACCGCGCCGATCGCCCAGTCGATCGACTGGCTGTCGTCGGGATCGGCGAATCCCTCGAGCCAGAAATGGCGTCCGACTCGGCCTTTGCGGAGGGCCATCGGCATAAGCCCCATGACCAGGGCAAGCGTCGCCGACGGGAAGCGGTGGACGCTCGGCTGGAGCGATCCGTCGGGATTCACCAGGCGTGGCACGACCAGCGCGACATCGCGGTTAACGCTCAAGTGGTCGATCAGCTGCTCGAGCGAGCGCGGCCGCGGAACGGTGTCCGGGTTTAGCGCGATGACGAACTCGTCGTGCGCGCCCCGGAGCGCCTGGTTCATCGCTCGGGCGTAGCCGAGGTTGCGCGCATTGACCATTACCTGCGCGCCCGCGACGCGGGCGATGTTCGGGCTGGCGTCGCCAGAGGCGTTGTCGACGACCACGGTGTCAGCCGCGTGCCTGCCAAGCGCCTCGGGAAGGGCGGCCAGGCACTGCCCGAGGTGCTCGGGGGTCCGGTAGGACACGATTCCGACACGAACCTTCATCGCCGCGCGACGCTAGCACGGCTACACGTCGTCGAGATGCGGGCGATGATTGACAGGTGAGCCCTGCCCGACGATCCGCCCCGCCGCGGCCCAAGCGAATGGATGTCCCGCCACCGCTCGACGCGGAGGAGCGTGACACCGAGCACGACGAGCCACAGACCGAGGCCGACACCCAGGCGCCTGCGCTCGCCGAGCAGATCGTCCGCGATCCCGACGATCCGCCGTACGCGACCCGCCCGCGCGCGTCACGCGGCGACGACGTGCCACTGCTCGGCAATGACGAGCTGGCGCGGATCTTCTACGAGATCGGCGACATGCTCGAGATCCAGGGCGAGCTGCCATTCAAGGTCGGCGCGTATCGGCGCGGCGCCGAATCGATCGCCCACTCGCCGCAGGACGTGGCGCGCGCCTATCGCGACGGCAATCCACCGCGGCTGCCCGGCGTCGGCAAGGCGATCGACGAGAAGCTCGCCGAGCTGGCCGACACGGGCAGGCTGCGCTACTACGAGCGGCTGCGCCAGGACGTGCCACCATCGGTGGTGACCCTGCTCCAGGTGCCCGGACTCGGGCCACGCACCGCAGGCGACCTGTGGCGCCAGGCCGGTATCGGCTCGATCGAGCAGCTCGAGGCAGCAGCGGCGGGCGGCCGCCTCCGTTCGCTCAAGGGAATGAGCGCCAAGACCGAGGCGCGCATCCTCGACAGCCTCAAGGCGTTGAGCAAGCGGCCGCCGCGGCGCATGCGCCTGGGTACCGCCAAGGACATCGTCGACCGCGTCGTGAGATCGCTCGAGAACGCACCGGGCGTCTCATCCGTCACTCCGGCCGGCTCGTACCGCCGCCGGCGCGAGACGATCGCCGACATCGACGTGCTCGTCGAGACGAGCGACCCGGCCGCTGCCATCGACGAGCTGCACAAGTCGCCGGCGGTCGAGCGAGTGGGTGGCTTCGGCCCGCGCACCGGCGGCCAGTCGCGGACCACCGTCCAGCTCATGCGCGGGCCGCAAGTCGACCTGATGACCATGCCGCCGGGCAGCGCCGGAACGTACCTCGTTCACTTCACCGGCTCGGCCGAGCACAACGTCCGCCTGCGCGCGATCGCCCGCGATCGCGGCTGGTCACTGTCGGAGCACGGCTTCACCAAGATCGACGACGAGACCGAGCGCGTCACCTTTGCCACCGAGCAGGAGGTCTACGAGTTCCTCGGCCTGCCGTTCATCGATCCGGCACTGCGCGAAGATCGTGGCGAGATCGAGGCCGCCCTCAAGGGCCAACTGCCCACGCTCATCGCGCGTGACGACCTGGTAGGTGACTGCCACACCCATTCGGATTGGTCCGACGGGCACGTGACCATCGAGCGGATGGCGGCCGAGGCACGCAAGCGCGGCCTGCGCTGGCAGGTGCTGACCGACCATTCGCAGAGCCTCTCGATCGCGCGCGGCCTTACCCCCGAGCGCGTCGAGCAGCAGCGCCGGATCATCGGCGACTTGAACGAGGGCTTCGCGCGCGACGGCACAGACTTCCGGCTGCTGCACGGCTGCGAGATGGAGATCAAGCCCGACGGCACGCTCGACTACGACGACGCGCTGCTCGCCCGCTTCGACGTCGTGGTGGCTTCACTTCACGTCGGC
>DASQLS010000160.1:0-2176 GCA_035629915.1 Candidatus Limnocylindrales bacterium
ACGACGCGCTGCTCGTCGAACTCCATGCGCATGCCGAGACCGGTGCATGACGGGCACGCACCGTGAGGCGAGTTGAACGAGAACGAGCGCGGCTCGAGCTCATCGAGCGTCGTGCCGTCGAACGGGCACGAGTAACGCTCGCTGTAGCGCTGCTCATCGAACGCGCCGTCGTCGGCCGGCGCAACGACCATGACCCCCTCGCCGAGCCGAAGTGCCGTCTCGACCGAGTCGGCGAAGCGCGCCGCCTCCGGGTTGGGATGCTCGGGGCCGTACGGTCGGCCGTCGTCATCGGCATGGCGAACGACCAGCCGGTCGACGACGACCTCGATCGTGTGCCGCTTGTACTTGTCGAGACTCTTGACCTCGTCGAGATCGAGCTGCTCCCCGTCGACACGGACGCGCACGAAGCCCTGCCGGCGAATGGCCTCGAAGACGCGCTCGCCCTCTGTCTTGCGGTCCCTGACCAGAGGCCCAAGGACCAACAGGCGCGCGCCATCGGGCAGCGTCAGGATGCGGTCGACGATCTGCTGCACGCTCTGTCGGGTGATCTCACGGCCGCAGACCGGACAGTGCGGGTGGCCGATCCGGGCGAATAGCAGGCGCAGGTGGTCGTAGACCTCGGTCACCGTGCCGACCGTCGAACGCGGGTTCCGCGACGCGCCCTTCTGATCGATGCTGATCGCCGGCGACAGTCCGTCGATCTGGTCGACGTCCGGCTTCTCCATCTGGCCCAGGAACTGGCGGGCGTAGGCGGACAGGCTCTCGACATAGCGCCGCTGGCCCTCGGCGTAGATCGTGTCGAAGGCAAGGCTCGACTTGCCGCTGCCCGACAGGCCGGTGATCACCACCAACCGGTCGCGCGGAAGCTCGACGGTGATGTTCTTGAGGTTGTGTTCGCGCGCGCCGCGAACGACAAGAGAATCCTGGGTCATCCTTGATCCGGCGGGCACAGACCGATTATAGAACGGATGGTCGCTTTCCGATCATGTCTCCGGCCAGCCTATCGGACCCGCACCCATCAGGCCGGGGCAGGCTCCTCCGTCTCGACGACAGCGTCGTCCGAGGATGCCGGCACTTCGGCTTCCGTCTCCGGCTCCGACGCATCCGTTGGCTCCGATTCAGTCTCTCGCTCCGACGCAACCGTTGGCTCGGAGTCGGCCACCGCCGAGTCAGCCACGGGCTCTGGCGCAACCGTCGCCTCCGGTTCGGCAACGGGTTCCGGAGCTGATTCGGCCGCAGACTCAGGCGCGGCGGCTGGAGCATCCTCTGTCGCGGTTTCAGGGTTTGGCTCCGGAGCTGGGGCCTGCGCGGGCGAGCGCCGCTGTTGCGCTGGCTGACGTCGTTCGGTCGGACGGGCGGGTGTCGGGGTCGGCGCTGGAGCCGCAGCCACCTGGTGAACCTCGAGCCGATTGATGCCGTTGGCTTGTCTGGACGTGGTGACGAGCAACACGCGCTCGTGGTGCGCGGCTCCGCGCTGCGCCCTCCAGGCCGCCGACATGCGCTCGATCAGGCTGGCCGGCGCCGATTGCCGATTGCCCGTCGGAAGCACCAGCGGAATTACGCCGCGCCGTACCGCGAGGCGCCGCGCAACTATCGGACTGAGCGTGAAAGCCACGACAGGAACGTGGGGCCGGCTGACAGCCAGCATCTCCGCCGTCCGACCGGTGCGTGTGAAGCACCAGATCGCATCGGGTCCGCGTCCTGCTGCGGAGGCGAAGTGGGCGATGCCGCTGGCCGCCGAGACGATCACCGATGCATCCGATTCGAAGTCCGCCGGACCACCGTGGGCGAGCATGTGGTCGGGCGCATCCTGCTCCGTCTTCGAGCAGATCCGCTCCATCGCCTGCAAAGCCTCGACCGGGAACGCCCCGATCGCCGTCTCGGCCGACAGCATCACCGCGTCTGCGCCGTCGAGCACGGCGTTGGCGACGTCGCTCACCTCGGCCCTCGTGGGACGCGGCGCCGCGGTCATGCTCTCGAGCATCTGCGTCGCGACGATGGTGAACTTGTCGGCATTCGCGGCGCGCTTGAGCAGATCCTTCTGGATCAGCGGCACGTCCTCGAACGGCACGTCGACCCCCAGATCGCCACGCGCGACCATGATCCCGTCGGCCTCGGCCAGGATGTCATCGAAGTTGTCGATCGCCGCGCGCGTCTCGATCTTGGCGATCAGCCG
>DASQLS010000161.1:0-11316 GCA_035629915.1 Candidatus Limnocylindrales bacterium
TCCCCCTCTTGTCAGTACAGTCTTCATCCTTATAGCACACACTCTGGGCGTGACTGATACCACCCGAGTCGTGGTCCTCGCCGGCGGTTACGGCGGCGCGCGGATGGCCCACGGCTTCGAGCTGCTCGGCGACACGGTCGAGTTGTCGGTCGTGATCAACACCGGCGACGACCTCGAGCTCCACGGCCTGCACGTCTCGCCCGACCTGGACACCGTCATGTACACGCTCGCCGGACTGGCCAACGCGGCCACCGGTTGGGGCGTGGCCGACGAAACCTGGTCTGCATCGGCGATGCTCGAGCGCTACGACCAACCAACGTGGTTCGGCTTGGGCGACCGCGACCTGGCGACTCACATCACCCGTACCGCTCGGCTAGGCGCCGGTGACACCCTCACCGGGGTGACCAGCCAGCTCAAGAACGCACTGGGCATCCGTGCTGCGCTGCTGCCGATGACCGATCAACCGGTTCGAACCAAGGTCCGCACTGAGTCGGGCTGGTTGGATTTCCAGGACTACTTCGTTCGGCGTCACCATGCCGATCAGGTGCTCGAGCTTCGATTCGACGGACTGTCGAGTGCGCAGCCAACCGCCGAGGTGCTGGCGGCGATCGCATCGGCCGATCTGATCGTGATCGCGCCGTCCAACCCGTTCGTCAGCGTCGCACCGATCCTGGCTCTGCCGGGCGTGACCGATGCGCTGGTAGGCGCGCCAGCGCGGATCGTGGCCGTAAGTCCGATCGTGGCCGGCGACGCGCTGCGCGGTCCGGCAGCGGACATGATGCGCTCGATCGGTGGTGAGGCTCCGACGTCAGCCGGGATCGCTCGCCACTACGCGCGACGATTTCCGGGTCTCGTCGACGTGCTCGCCGTCGACTCGGCCGATGAGTCGGACGCGGCCGCAATCGAGGCGGCCGGCATCACGCCGCTCGTCAGGGGAACGGTCATCGGCCAGCCGGACGAACGTCGCCGGCTGGCCGGGGAGCTGCTCGAGGTTGGTCGAGCCGAAAGGGTCGCGGGCTAGAAGCGGCCGATCGCGAGAGTGCCGATCTGGCTCAGCTTCTGGACCGCCGGGTCGCCCGACTCGGACCAGATCGCCTGCAGCGTCAGCGTGCGGCCGTTCTTCTCGATCCACATCAACGAGCCCATGAACTCGCCGTAGTAGGCAGGAAAGCCACCGATGGTCAGGTCCTGCCCGTTGGTCGTGGCAATCATCTTGCCGGTGGCGATCGACTCGCCGCTGTCGAAGCGCAACGTGACCGTCGGCAGGACGGACGGCGCCGACCAAGTGCACTCGGTCGGCGAGCTGCTCGTCGCGCTCATCGCCTGGCCCATGATCGAGGTCATCTCGGCCTCGGTGACGAGGGCACAGCCGCCGCTCGTGGCGCCGCCCGGCGCGACGGTCGGGACGCCGATCGGCGGGATGCTCGGGAGGTTACTGGGCAGCTGGAAGCTGGGGATCTGGAAGCTGGGCAGGCTCGGGATCGGCGGGATCGTCGTGCCCGGGCTCTGGCCGGGGATGGTGATCGATGTACAGGCTGCGGCGACGAGCACCGCGGCAGAAACAAGGAGCAGGCGGGCGATTCGCATCAGGAGTGAACCTCACGGGCATGCAGGTCTGGATGGATCGGCGCGGTTTATAGCACAGGGTAGCGCCCGCCTTCATCTGGTCACAGCCAACTCCAAAGTCCCGCGTACCATCCCAGCGTGACCCGGTCAGAAACAGCCGACCTGTCCGTCCTGCACGTGATCGTGCCCCTCCGCGGGGCAGCATCGGGCAAGAGCCGCCTGGGGCTCGCTCTCGACGCCGAGGAGCGCCAGGTGCTGATCCTGGGCATGCTCGCGTCGACCCTGGACGCGCTCGCTTCGTGGCCGTCCGCAGCCGCTGTGCATCTCGTAACCGACGAGCGCCAGACGATGGACCTGGTCCGAGGCGCGCGACCGGGCATCAACCTGGTCGCGGAGCCGCCCGATGGCGGGCTCAACACCGCCCTGCGCGCGGCGCGTGACGCGGCCATCGCCCGTGGCGCGACGGCGATCCTGATCCTGCCCGCCGACCTGCCGCTGATCACCGCCGCCGCTCTCGAAGCCATGCTCGACTCTGCCGATGCCGCTGTCGCCGCCGGCGGCGGCCGTCCAGTGGTGGCAATCGCGGCGGCGGACGCGCGGCGCGGCACGAACGCGTTGCTGCTCTCGCCGCCCGACATCGTCGAGCCAGAGTTCGGCGACGCGAGCCTTGAGGCTCACCTGCGCGCGGCGGCCGAAGCCGAGGCAAGCGTCCAGCTTGTGATCGATCCGGCGCTCGGCTTCGACCTCGACACGCCCGACGATCTCGAGCGGCTGGAGCTGGGTCGAATGCTCGAGCTCGAGCGGCTCGGCCAGCTGATGCTCCAGCCCGGGCTCGAGGTCGAGTCGGAGCCTGAGCCAGCGGCAGGGGCCGTCTGACTTGCCCCACCTGCTGGTCGTGCCTTTGCCGGCACTTCCCGAAGTTCATCAGGGCGACGATCTCGCGCTGCTGATAGCCGAAGCCTGGCGATCGCTGGCCGACCAACAGCCCGAGCTCGCACCACGGCCGGATGACGTTCTCGTCGTGACCCAGAAGATCGTCTCCAAGGCGGAGGGCTGCGTGGTCGACCTGACGACGATCGCGCCTCGTCCGGAAGCGATCGAGTTCGCCCAGCGCTGGGATCGCGACGCACGCCAGGTCGAGGTCGTGCTGCGCGAATCGGCGGAGGTGCTGCGCATGGAGCGCGGCATCGTCATCAGCCGCACGAAGCACGGCTTCGTGTGTGCCAATGCCGGTATCGACGCCTCGAACACGGGCACGCCTGACACCGTCACGCTACTGCCCGAGGATCCGGACGCGTCCGCTGCGTCAATCCGGGCACGACTTCCCGGCCTGCTCGGGATCGACGAGGGCGACGAGCCGGCGGTCATCGTCAGTGACTCGTTCGGCCGTCCATGGCGCTTCGGCATCGTCGACGTGGCGCTCGGCGTGGCCGGCATCGCGCCGCTCGTCGACATGCGCGGCGCGCCGGACGCGGATGGCCGGACGATGCGCTCGACGGTCGTCGCTCTGGCCGACGAGATCTGCTCGGCAGCCGAGCTGGCCGCGGGCAAGACGAGCCGTCAGCCGGTCGTGCTCGTGCGTGGCCTGTCGGGCTTCGCGCGCGACGGTTCCGTCCAAACGGACGTGGTCATGCCGACGGAGATGGACCTCTTTCGCTAGCCAGCGCCGCGTTTCCTCCTGCCCGCGCCAACTTCGCTAGGCTGCGCCGACATTGAAGATCGGCCTCCAGATCAGCTCCTTCACGTGGCCCGGCGGGGACGCCGAGATCGGCCCAACACTGGCGCGCATCTGCCGCACAGCCGACGAGGTAGGCTTCGACTCGATCTGGGTCATGGACCACCTGTTCCAGATCCGCAGCGTCGGCGAGATCGAGGAGCCGATGCTCGAGGGCATGACCGCCCTCGGCTACATGGCCGCCCACACCCAGCGTGCTCGGCTGGGGCTGATGGTCGGCGCGGTCCCCTACCGCCAGCCCGGACTGTGGCTCAAGGCGACGACAACGCTCGACGTGCTGTCGGGCGGCCGCGCCTGGTTCGGCATAGGCGCGGCGTGGAACATCGAGGAGGCACGTTCGCTGGGCCTCCCGTTTCCGGAGCTGCCCGACCGATTCCGCCTGCTGGAGGACACGCTGCGCATGGCCCGCCAGGCATGGGAGGGCGACGGCCAGGCAGGCGAAGCCTTTCGCGGCAAGGTCGTGCGCGCCGGACGCTTGCTCAACTCACCGCAGATCCTGTCGCGTCCGCGCGTTCCGATCATGGTTGGCGGTGGAGGCGAGCGAACCACGTTGCGTCTGGTCGCTCGCTATGCGGATGCGTGCAACGTGTTCGGCGCGCCGGACATGCTGCGCCACAAGTTCGAGGTTCTGCGCGAGCACTGCGAGGACGTTGGCCGCGACTACAGCTCGATCGAGAAAACCAACCTGTCGACAATCTCGATAACGCCGGATGGCTCAAAGGGCTCACTCACGCCGGCGCGGCTGGTGGACCGCCTCGGCAACTGGGCCGAGGCAGGATCGCACCACACGATCTTCTCGGTCCGTGGCGTGGCCGACATCTCGAAGCTCGAGCTGATCGGCCGCGACGTTATCCCGCAGGCGCGCTCGTTGGGCGAGCAATCACCGTTGGATCGCGCGTGACTCGCCTCGCCTTGCTCATTGCCCTCGCCGCCGTCGGCTGTGGTTCACCGGCACCAAGCCCCGACCCGATATCGGCAACGGCGCGCAATTCGGATTTCGAGCTCGTCTTCAGTCTCCCGCGTTCGACCTGGCGCACGAGCGACGCGATCGAAGGCGAGGCCGTGCTCAGCGTACTGAGCCCCGACCTGACATCGATCTCCGGGTCCGGACCCGTGGCCTTTCGCTTCACGGCCGAAGGAATCGTGGTCGAGCCGGCCCGCCCGGCTTCGTGCGAGCGCTTTGCTATCGCATCGGACGTACCAATTCCCACTGGGATCGAGCGCTCCGGGTCCATCTCTCCCGACGACGGGAGCCACCCTTTCGACGCTGATTGGTTCCGAGATCCTGAGTTGCATTTGCCGCCCGGTGCTTGGCGGATCGAGGCCATCGCCGAGTTCTACGTCGGCTCAGATTGCGAAGGGCCTTTGCATGTTCTGAACGCCGGGGTCGATCTCACCGTCGTGGATTGACGAATACCCCAGGGGAGTATGTAGTGCTGCTAAAGTTGGAGTAGATGGACAACACCAAGCTCGGCTTCCCGAGCATCTCGATCGTCGACGATGGCGCACCCGCGGACGCCACGTCGGAGCGACTGACGCCCCTGAAATCTGGCGGGAACGGGGCGCAGCCGGAGGGCGGCAACAACCACTCCCACGTGGTCATCGTCGGCTCCGGTCCAGCCGGTCTCACGGCGGCGATCTATGCCGCGCGCGCAAATCTCGAACCGATCGTCATCGGCGGCTATGCGCCGGGCGGCCAGCTGATGATCACCAGCGACGTCGAGAACTATCCCGGCTTCCCGGACGGCATCCAGGGACCAGAGCTGATGCAGAAGTTCCGCGAGCAGGCGGAGCGCTTCGGCACACGGATCGTCGATGTCGACCTGGACCGCGTTGACTTCTCGGTCCGTCCGTTTCGGCTCTGGGCTGATGGGATCGAGTACACCGCCGACTCGGTCATCGTCGCCACGGGCGCGTCCGCGCTGTGGCTGGGGCTCGAGAATGAGACGCGCCTGCGCGGGCGTGGCGTTTCCGCTTGCGCGACCTGCGATGGGTTCTTCTTCCGCGGCAAGAAGGTGGCAGTGGTCGGCGGCGGCGACACGGCGCTCGAGGAAGCGACCTTCCTGACTCGCTTCGCGAGCGAGGTCCAGCTGCTCCACCGGCGCGACAAGTTCCGTGGCTCCAAGATCATGCAGCAGCGCGCCATCGACAACCCCAAGGTCAACGTCCGCTGGAACACCGAGGTGGCCGACGTCCTGGGTGGCGAAAAGGTCGAGGCGCTCCGATTGCGCGACACCATCACCGGCGAAGAGGTCGACGAGGACATGGAGGGCCTGTTCATCGCCATCGGCTACAAGCCGAACACGGACGCCTTCCGCGACTGGCTCGAGGTCGACGACAAGGGCTACCTGATGATCACCGACGAGACACGGACCAAGGTCGACGGCGTTTTCGTGGCCGGCGACGTCCACGATCACCGCTACCGCCAGGCGGTCACCGCCGCGGCCGACGGCTGCAAGGCCGCCATCGACGCAGAGCGCTGGCTCGAGTCACAGGGCATCGCCGAGGTCTCGACCGCCACCGCCTGGTAGCGGGCAGCTGGCCGCTTCCGCTGGTCGGCGCGTTCCCGCGGCGCACCCGTTCCAGCCCAGAACTTTCACCGGGTGGAAGTAACGATCAAGTTACGGCTTCCAACCTCGACAACGTGCTTGTTGGTTTCACCGGGTGGAATGGATCGCGAAGCTGAAGCCGGAATCGGCCATCACGCAGCCGAAGTTGGTCTTTACTTTCACCGGGTGGAACGACCCGCCACGTAGCGGTCGGGCAACGACTCCCGCACGACCGGGCGCTACTTCTTGTAGCCGAAGCGCCTCATGTAGCCGCCCAGCGTGAGCCACAGCCAGCGGTTGCCGAGGCTGCCGATGTGCTCGCGCCAACGGTCGGCGGCGTCGGCGTCGAGGCCCTCCTCGCCCCACTTGAAGCCGCGCGCCATGACCTTCACGTTCGTCGGATCGGGCGGCGCCTCGACGCCGAGGAAGGCAAACAGGCCGCCGAGCGTTTCGTCGGGCGAAGTGACCACGTCCTCGAAGCGCACCAGTTTGTAGTGCTTGGGGTAGCGCTTCTCGTAAGTGAAGTGGCGCTTGGCCGCGCCGCGCCAGACCCACGTCGACTGCAACAGCAGCACCAGCGACAGCATCCCGGGCACCTTGGCCAGCCACGAATACGGCTTGCGCAGCTTGGCGCGACGCCGACGAAGGTCCGACACGTATACGCCACGTGGGTCGCGAATCATGTGAACGACGCGGCAATCCGGGAACCACTCGATGAGCGTGTCGACCCAGCCAAGGTGCGCCGGCGTCTTCTCGCCCATCACCGGCCGGCCCTGCCAGTCGGCATAGGTGCGCAGGAACGCTGCAAACAGGCCGCGCTCGGTTCGGTCGCCGGCAAGCAGGCGCGCCTCCAGCTCCGACTGTGGAACGTTCTCCACCAGCCAGCGCCAGTAGATGGACACCTCGCGCCAGCGCGACTGCCGCTGGTACTCGCCCGAGTAGATCATCTCGACGATGCGCCGGATGGTGTCGTCCGAGGCGAGATCGCCGGCGCGACGGAAGTAGTGGCGCGCGCCCTCGCTCGCCCGCAGGTGGCCAAGGAAATGGTTCTCGCGGGCGATCGCGATGCGCGGCGACCGCTCGAGGATGTTGCGCATCAGCGTCGTGCCACTGCGTGCCGCACCGACGATGAAGATCGCCTCGGGCTCGCCCGGCAGCAGCGGTGGCATCTCGGCCGGGGCAGGTTGCGCTGATAGGACCGATGGGTCGGTGGTCGCTACCATGGCCGTCGGTTCGCGTTCGAGTTCACGTTCGGATCAGGTAAGGCGCGCTAGGCAAGGGTCAGCTCCGGGAATTCGACCGGGCATTTCCCGGGCGTGTCTCGAGAACGAGAGGAGCGTCAATTCTATTGACTTCGGCAGTGGGCCAGCCGGCTGACGCACAAGAGACCCCGCGGCCAGCCAGGATGAACCTGCTGGCGCGCAACGATGTCCGCCTCTTCCTCACCAGCCTGGCGATCCTGTTCGTCGAGCTGATGCTGATCCGCTGGATCCCGGCAAACGTCAAGTACATCGGCTTCTTCTCGAACTTCCTGCTGATCGCCAGCTTCCTTGGCATCGGCCTGGGCATCATCCTCGGCCGCAACGGCTTCAACCCGCGCCTCTCGCCGTTCGCCTTCCTGCTCGCCGGCGTCGTGGCCCTGGTATATCGCCAGCAGCTCAACGTCCAGGTCAATTCGCCCGACGAGATCTTCTTCGGCCTCGCCGAGAGCAGCGCGGCCGACCAGAACTTCCTAATCCTGCCGCTCGTCGTCTTCCTCGTCGTTTCGCTGCTGGCAACTCTCGCCCTGCCCCTCGGCCCGCTGCTCAAGAGCATGCGGCCGCTCAAGGCTTACGCGATCGACATCGCCGGGTCGATGACCGGCATCGCCGCGTTCACCATCCTTGCCGCGCTGGGCACGAACCCGCTGGTCTGGTTCGGGATCGCGGTTGCGCTGGTGATCGCGCTCGAGGTCGGCCGACGCCTGTCGCTCTGGACGCTCGTCAACATCGGCGCGCTGGCTGTCGTCGTCCTGCTCGTGCTCGGCCATACGCAGGCCAATCCGAACGAGATCTGGTCGCCCTACTACCGCATCGGCTCGTTCATCGATCGGACGGGGCTCAAGCACCTGACCGTCGACGGCATCCCGCACCAGGCGCTGCACCCGATTGGCCAGGAGAACATCGAGCCGATCTACGACCAGGTCTACCGATGGTTCCCGGACCGACAGTTCGATGAGGTGCTCATCGTCGGCGCCGGCAGCGGCTCGGATGTGGCGATTGCCCTGTCGAAGGGCGCCGGACACATCGACGCGGTCGAGATCGACCCGCGCCTCCAGCAGATCGGCCGCGAGGAACACCCCGACCGCCCATACGACGATCCGCGCGTCACGCCGATCGTCAACGACGGCCGGGCCTACCTGCGCACAACCGACAAGAAGTACGACCTGGTCATCTTCGCCCTGCCCGACTCGCTGACGCTGGTCAGCCAGCAGGGCGGCGTCCGGCTCGAGTCATTCCTGTTCACCGAACAGGCCTTCGCCAGCGTTCGCGACCACCTCTCCGAGGACGGCATCTTCGTCCTCTACAACTACTACCGCGACGACTGGCTGGTCACCAAGCTGTCCGAGATGCTCGCCGACACGTTCGAGCACGAGCCGCTGGTCGAGGTCTACGGATTGCCGATGGCCACGCTCGCAGCCGGCCCGTTGGTCGCGTCACTCAACGGCGCCGACCCGCCGGGCAGCACACCGGTCACCGGCGCGCCGGTGGTCGCAGATCCGCAACCCAAGGTGGCCACTGACGACTGGCCGTTCCTGTACCTGCGGACGCCTTTCGTCGCCCAGCACTACCTGGCCGCGCTGGGGATCGTGCTCTTCGGCGCGCTCGTTGCCGTCGCGATCGCCGCGCGACTCACGGGCACCAGCATCCGCAAGTTCAGCCCGCACTTCTTTGTCCTCGGCGTCGCGTTCCTGCTGCTGTCGACGCGCAGCCTGACCAGCTTCAGCCTGCTCTTCGGCACGACTTGGCTGGTCAACTCACTCGCCTTCTTTGGGATTCTGTGCAGCGTGATGCTGGCGATCTTCGTCAACTCACGCTGGCCGATCAGGCGGCCGACACCGTTCTACATAGCGCTTTTCGTGGCCATTGGCGTGGCCTACCTCCTGCCGCCCGAATCGCTCCTGCTCGACCCGCCGATCCTGCGTTATGGCGTCGCCGCGGTCGTTGCCTTCGCGCCCGTGTTCCTGGCCAATCTCGTCTTCTCGTACTCGTTCCGAGACACGGCCACGGCGGACATGAGCTTCGCCAGCAACCTGCTCGGGGCGATGGTCGGTGGCGCGCTCGAGTACCTCGCCCTGATCACCGGCTACCAGGCACTCCTGCTGGTCGTGGCGCTGTTCTACGGCCTCGCCTGGCTGTTCGCCACGAAGCTCCGCCTGGGCGCTGACAAAGAGCTGGCGAGCGACCGACCCGAAGAGCTCCAGCCTGTCGCCTCACCAACACCGGTGACTCCGCCCGCCACCGCCTGAGCCGACCCGGCGAAGTGCCGGGTCGCGATTACATCCGGATGATGCTCGGGCAGTTAACGGTCGCCGCGATCTGGACGCCGTCCGCGGTCGTTCCCGTGCCGGTGATGACGGCAGTCGTGCCGTTGTCGGCGACGTCCGCGGAGCCCTCGCCGCTCGACTCATCGTCGGACTCGTCGGTGCGCACCGCGACCTCGTAGATGCGATTCCCCTCGGTCAGGAAGTCGCCGATCGTTACCGTCATCAGCAGGACAGTACCGGGGAACGTAGCGTCCTCGCTGTCCTCCTCGCCTTCTCCGGCAATGACCATCTGCAGGCTGCTGAGCTGGTCGTCGGGAATCCCGGTAAGCGAGAACTGGACGCCCCAGCCGTTTGGCCCGATCAAGCCGTTGCTGCAATTTGGACCGCCGGCCGCGTCGCTGCTGGTGTAAGTGCCTGCGTCGGGGCCGCCGGTCAGGACGACTGTCACCAGAGCGGCGCCGGGTACGGCTGATGGCTGGCCGGCGGTTGCTGATGGCTGGCCGGCCGGGGCAGTCGATTGTCCCGCAGGCGTCGCCGCGGAAGTCGGAGGCCCTCCTGTCGGCCCGGCCCCACCACCGCTGCAGGCTGCGACTACGAACACGGTGGCAGCGATTCCGCTCAAAAGCTTGCGCATTCCCATTCCCCCAGTGCTGATTGTGAGCGGAGGGTAGCAGCGTCCTGTGCCCTTCCCGACACTCGGCCCTAGGCTTGAAGGGAATGGGTTTTCGTGGGGGCGGCAGACACGGCATGGGCGGTCAGTTCGGCGATGCCGAGATAACGCCGCTCACCAAGCAGCGTCGCGCACACACGCTGCGCCGTATTGCCGAGTTCTTCCGGCCGTACCGGCTGCAGGTCGTGGTCGTGCTGGTCACGATCGTGCTCACCAGCTTGCTGGGCATCATCAACCCGCTCCTGCTGAAGGGCCTCATCGACGAGGCGATCCCGCAGCAGAACTTCCAACTTCTGCTGCTGTACGTCGGGCTGATGATCATCGTGCCCCTCATCAGCGGGTTCATCGGTGTCGGCCAGTCGTACCTCAACAACGTCATCGGGCAGCGCGTGATGCAGGACCTGCGCAACGCCCTGTACGCCCACCTGCAGCGGATGCCGCTGCGCTTCTTCACCGAGACCCGAACGGGCGAGATTCAGAGCCGCCTGTCCAACGACGTGGGTGGCGTCCAGGCAGTCGTGACCGACACCGCGAGCAGCGTCTTCGCCAACCTGGTCATCGTCATCACCACGGTCATCGCCATGGTGTTCATCGACTGGCGCCTGACCGTGCTGTCGCTCGGCCTGCTGCCCTTCTTCATGTACCTCACCTACCGGGTGGGCAAGGTCCGGCGCCGGATCTCGAGCCAGACCCAGGAGAGCCTCGCCGACATCAGCGCGATCACCGAGGAAACGGTCAGCGTCAGCGGCATGTTGCTGACCAAGACCTTCGGCCGCCAGGAGCAGGCGGTCGGCCGGTTCAGCGACGCCAACGCGAAGCTCGCCAAGCTCCAGATCCAGCAGAGCATGGTCGGCCGTTGGTTCTTCATGATCGTCGGCACGGTCTTCTCGATCACGCCGGCCTTCGTCTACTTCCTCGCCGGGTGGCTGGCCATCCAGGGCGATCCGACCGCGCCGACGATCGGCGACATCGTTGCCTTCACCACCCTCCAGTCGCGCCTATTCTTCCCGCTCGGCCAGCTGCTGAACGTGCAGGTCGAGGTCCAGGGCGCGCTGGCTCTCTTCGATCGCATCTTCGAATACCTCGAGCTGCCCGTCGACATCGACGACAAGCCTGACGCGACGGCGCTCGAGCCCGATCGCGTCCGCGGCGAGATTCGCTTCCGGCACGTCTCGTTCCGGTACCGGTCAGCGGCGCGGCCGCCGGGCGTGCCGCAGGCGTCTGTCAATGGCAACGGCAAGGGGTCGACGGATGCGCTGGAGTCGACCGA
>DASQLS010000162.1:0-12908 GCA_035629915.1 Candidatus Limnocylindrales bacterium
GAAGAGCTGCACGACCGTGGTCTGGCCACCGGCCAGGGCGACGAGGGTGGCTTTGCCCCCTCGCTCGACTCGAACCAGGCTGCCATCGAGCTCGTCCTGCGCGCGATCGAGCGCTCGGGCTACAAGCCCGGCGAGGATGTCTCGATCGCCCTGGATCCGGCCGTCAGCGAGCTGGTCGACCTCGACACGCCAGCTGACGCCAACGGCGAGTTGACCTATCGACTGTCCAAGGAGGGCCGCGCGCTGCGCACGGGTGAGCTGATCGACTTCTGGGCCGACTGGGCCGAGCGTTATCCAATCGTGTCGCTCGAGGACGGCCTGGCCGAGGATGACTGGACGGGTTGGGCAGAGCTCAACCGCCGCCTGGGCGCTCGCGTCCAGCTCGTCGGCGACGACCTGCTGGTGACCAATCCCGAGCGCGTCCAGCGCGGCATCGACGAGCGCGCGGCAAACGCGGTGCTCGTCAAGCTCAATCAGATCGGTACGCTGACCGAGACGCTGGCCACTATCGATCTCGCCCTCGGCAACGGTTGGGGCGCGGTGATCAGCCATCGCAGCGGCGAGACCGAGGACACGACGATCGCCGATCTCGCCGTGGCCACCGGCGCGGGCCAGATCAAGAGTGGCGCGCCGTCGCGCTCCGAGCGCGTGGCCAAGTACAACCGGTTGCTGCGCATCGAAGCCGAGCTCGACGAAACCGGGCGATTTCCGGGCGCTGCGGCGCTGGCACACAGCCGCTGATGTCGCGTTTCGTCGATCGGGGCGCCATCTTCGGCGGCTGGGTTGGCCTGGGCATGGCACTCGTGCTGGTCATGGCCTTCGAGCTGATCATCCCGATCCAGACGGTCGTATTCCTGCTCGCGCCGGCAACGGGCGTGCTCATCGGCGTTTACGCCAACGTGCGATCGGAGCGCTGGCGGCCGCGCAGCAAGGTGTTCAAGAACGCCGCGTACGCAGGGCTCGTCACGGCCATCGGCCTGGCCGTCATGTATGTCTTGTTGCGCCTGGTGTTCATCTACGGCGACACCGGTGCGCTGCCCGACGGCACGAGCCTCGACTGCAACCGCGGACCGGACTGCATCTACGAGCGTTACGTCGCCGTGGGGCAGGCCGACGAGCTGGCCTCGTTCGGCATCACTGATGGACAGTCGCTCGAAGCCGCCACGTGGCAGGAGCTCATCGCGACCGGCGGCCTGCTGTTCGTGCTGACGTTCGGCGGCAGTCTCGTCGGCGGGGCGTTGCGGTCGCTCAGCTCGCCGCCGAAGTCGGTGCCGCTGCCTTCAGCCGCGCGACGGCCGCGGCCGACTGTCGAAGAAAGCAGCTCCTGAACCGAGTGCCGCGTAGCCTGACGTAACCCTCGGGACGTCTGCCGTGGGCAATGCCCACCACTGAGACCGAAACGGCCCCCAATAATCGAGCGCCGCCCGGCTACGCATGGGCCTTTGTGGGCAATGCCCACAGTCGAGTCGGAAATTAGCCTTCCGGAAAGCGCGTCTGCCTGGAATCAGTCCCGCTGGTGGCTACTGCCCACAAGTTGAGCGTGCGAGTGGCGGCTTAGAAGTCGCGGAGCGCTAGCTCTTCTTGGCCGTGCTCTTGGGAGCGGCCTTGGCCGTGGCCTTGGTCGCCGTGGACTTGGCCTTCGTCGCTGACTTGGCTGTCGTCTTCGTGGCCTTTGAGGTTGTCGCCTTGGCGGTGGTTGCCTTGGCAGCGGTCTTGGTCGGCGCAGCCTCGGTCGCGGCGGCGGTGGTCTCGGCCGTCTCCGCCGCGGCGCCGCGCGATGTCTTGGCGAGTGCCGCGCGGGCCTTGCCGGCAGCCGTCTGAGCGCCCTTGGCCTTGGTCGCGCGCGATGCGGCGATGCGTGCCTTGGCCTGCTTGGCAGCAGCGGCCTTGCTCGTCTGACGCGCCTGCTTGGTCGTGCCAGTCGTGGCGACCTCGCCGCCGAGCGCGGCGTTGATCTTGAGCATCAGCCGGCTCTTGCGACGATCAGCCGCGTTGCGGTGAATCGCGCCGATCTTGGCGGCTCGGTCGAGTGCCGAAACGGCGCGCTCGACTGCCTGCTGGACCTCGGTCGCGTCCGTGCCGTTGGTGGCCGAGTCGTTGGCGACGACGAGTGCCTTGGCAACGAGCGTCTTGGCCGCGGTGCGGCGCGGCTGATTGATCAGCCGACGGCGCTCTGTCTGGCGGACACGCTTGATGGCCGAAGGAGTGCGGGCACCGGTCCAGCCGCGTGAGGAGTGTGGCAAGTGAAACCTCGAGTTGAAAGACGTCTGGGGCGCGGGTAGGGCGCGACGCGAGATGGTAGCACCAAACGGCAGTTCGCCCCCAACCACCTGCTTCGGGGCTGGCGATTCAGTGCAGCTTGGTCGCGCTCCTGCCCGGACCCTTGAGCGCGCCGACGATCTCGCCCACGCCCTGCGCGGTGGCGAGCATCAGCATTGCCGGTGCGGCGGCCACCACCCTGCCCAGCGGCTGGCCGCGTTTGACGGCCGTTGCCAGCCGCTTGGCGCCACGCGGCAAAGGCAGCACGGCCGAGCGCACCACGCGCATCGGCGCGTCACTGCTCGTCGATCGGCGTGTGCCCTCGAAGTGACGGCCGGCGTAGTAGTGCAGGCTGGCCGTGGTGGCGACGCCGCGCGATTGAAAGTGCATGACCACCAGCCGGCTGTCGGCCAGCAGCACGCCGCCGTCCGCCTTGATCTGCTCGTTGATCAGCGTCTCGATCGCGCGCTCGCCGACGATGTCGAGCGCGGCGAGGAGCGGCTCGCGCTTGTACGACACGTTGATGCCCGAGAGGTACACGGCCGGACCGTCTGGTACCGGGTCCATGAATGGCGCATGGCCGGCGTAGAAGCTGGCCCAATCGATCAGATGCTGCGGAGTGCCGTTGCGCACGCCGCCGCCGATCGCGGCCGCCTCGGGGTGCTCGGCGTGGGCGCGGATGATCTGTTCGACCCAGTCCGGCGCCGCCTGAACGTGATCCTCGGTCATGGCGATCAACGGCGCACGAGCAACGCGATACGCCTGCGCCCGCATCTCGGAGATATCCGACCCGGGCATGTCGATCCAGCGCGTGGTCGGGCCGAGCTCATCGGGCGTTGGATCGCTGCCGTGGCTGCCATCGACCAGGATGATCTCGGCGCCGCGGGACTCGGCCTGCTCGCGCACGGCTTCATACGCGAAGCGGATGGAGCCCCATCCATCGTTGGTGGCAATCGCGATCGTGAGTGGCGGCCCGTCCATGACGAGATGCTACCGCTCGCTGAAATTCACTCACATCGGGTGATTGCCGGCTCAAGCCCCCGAAATACGGTGCCGATTGTGGGGACAGCGTCAGAGGGAGCCCGCATGCGCGCACCGATTACGGTCGTCAGGTGATCAATCGGCTGATTGACTTCTACCGCGTCCAATTCGGGCTGCTCTGGAAGTGGCGGCTGGGACACGCGGCCCTGCTCAAGCGTGCCCTCGTCTCGCTGATCGCCGCCGTCGTCGCCTTCAATATCACTGCCTGGCTGTTGCCCGGTCAGCTGCAGATCAACGAGCCGGGCGGCGGCCTCATCGCGGTCCTGTTCATATCCGCCCTGAATCTGCTCGTGCGGCCGCTTCTTCTCGGCCTTGTCGCGAGTCGTTCGGTCGTCGCGCTGGTCCTGTTGACCCTTGTCCTGCAGGCGTTGACGATCTGGCTGCTCGACCCCCTCGTGCCCGCGGTGAGTGTCAACGGCGGGTTCCTGGCGGCACTTTTGATCTCGTTCGTGTTCGGTTTCATCCAGGGCGGCGTCGGCCTGCTCTTTGGGCTGGGCGAGGACGACTCGTACTACGGCGCCCTTGTCCGGACGCTCGCCGGTCGCCGCAAGGACGTGATCCATACCGATGCACCGGGGCTGGTCGTGATCCAGCTCGACGGGCTGTCGCACGACGTGCTGTCGCATTCGCTGCGCGCCGGTCGCGTGCCGGAAATGGCGCGCTGGATCCGAACCGGGACGCACAAGCTCGGTCATTGGAACGCGCTACTGCCGTCGACCACGCCGGCCAGCCAGGCAGGAATCCTGCATGGCAACAACGATGGCATCCCGAATTTCCGCTGGTGGGAGAAGAAGGCGCGCCAGCTGTTGGTCGCCAATCACCCCGAGGATGCGACCGAGATCGAGCGCCGGGTCTCGAATGGCGAGGGGCTGCTGAGCGCGGGCGGCGCGAGCATCAGCAACATCTTCACCGGCGATGGCGATCGCGCCTTCCTGGTGATGTCGACGATCAAGGTCAAGGAGCGCGGCCTGGGCAAGAGCGAAGCATTCGCCTGGTTCTTCGTCAGCCCGTACAACTACCTGACGATGCTGGCCAAGTTCATCGGCGAGGTCGTCAAGGAGAACATTCAGAACCGACGTCAGCTGCGCGCCGGCATCGTGCCCAACATGGGCCATCACCGCGGCTTTCCCTATCCGTGGGTACGCGGCGCCACGAACGTCGCACTGCGGGCGCTGGGCACGTCGCTCGTCGTCCAGGAGATGGTCCGTGGCACGCCGGTCATCTACATGGACTACACCGACTACGACGAGATCGCGCACCACAGCGGTCCGGAACGACCGGAATCGCTCGACGCGCTCGACGGAGTCGACCGTGAGCTGCGGACCCTGCTGAAGGCATCGGCGGATGCCGCCCGTCCGTATCGCTTCGTGATCCTCGCCGACCATGGCCAGAGCCTCGGCTCGACTTTCCTGCAGCGCTACGGCGTGACGCTGCAGGACGTGGTCCGCTCGCTGATGGGCGGCAAGGCGTCGGTCGCCGCGGCTACGGAGCAGATCGAGGACTGGGGCCAGTTGAACCAGTTCCTGGGCGAGGTTTCACAGACCAGGGGCGTCACCGGAACCCTCGCCAGGGCCGTCACGCGAGGCAACACCAAGGGCGGCACGGTAAGCATGGGTCCTGAAGACACCCAGGTCACTGCCCGGGGCGCGGTCAACGCAACCGACACGGAGTCGACTGATGAAGTTGAGAAGGATGCGCCTGCGGACCTGATCGTGGTCGCCGGCGGCAACCTGGCTTTGATCTATTTCAACGCCAGCGAAGAGCGGATGACTCTCGAGGACATCGCCGAGATCTATCCCGACCTCGTCGACGCGCTGGCCAACCATCCGGGAATCGGTGTGCTGATGGTTCGTTCAGCGGCACATGGCCTGCTGTGTGTCGGTCGCCACGGGATCCACTACCTCGACGAAGACCGCGTCGAGGGCAAGGATCCGCTCGCGGTGTATGGCGATCTCGCAGTCGAGTCGTTCAAGCGGCTCGACGGCATCGCTCACGTCGGCGATATCGCGGTCGTCAGCCACTACGACCCCGAGACCGAGGAGATCGCCGCTTTCGAGGAGCTGATCGGCGCCCATGGCGGCCTGGGCGGCCCCCAAACGCGTCCGTTCCTGCTCTATCCGGCGGATTGGAAGCTCGACCTGGCGCCGCTCATCGGCGCACCGATGGTCTATCAGCAGCTTCGGCGCTGGATGGAAGGCGAGCTGGGCTTCACCTTTGGACCGACCGGCACTGCGCCGGCGCCCGACAAGGGAGCGGCTGCTGCTTCCGAGTCGCCTCCAGCCGAGGCAAAGCCGGCGTAGGGACACCACGGCCCGGCGCACCGGACATGAAGAAGCGGCGCCATTTACTGGCGCCGCTTCCGTCGTTGAGTCGAGAGCAGAACCGCTTCAGGTCGCGGGCGCCTCAGAACCGGCCGCCTTGGCCGCCTCGTTCACCGCTGCCGCGGTCTCGTCGTCGACCGGCACTGCCTTGACCTCGTCGGCCTCCGGCAGTGACTTCTTGACGTCGTCGACGGCATTGATGTCGACCACGGCCAGGATGCCCGACGTGCCCGGGGTGACCACGTCGGCGAGCTCTCTGGCTACCTCGGACTTGGCCTTGATGTTGCCGACCTTGCCGGCCGCGGCGCCGACCACGCCGCCCAGTGCGGCTCCGGCGAGGATCGACGGCGGGAAGATGATCGCCAGCGCAGCGCCGGCGACGGCGCCCCACACCAGACCGGTGCGCGTGTGGTGGTCGGTCATGTTGCGGACCTTGATCTTGCCTTCGTCGTCGGCGTCGACCACGAGGACGCCCTGGATGTTGATCGCCCGCTGCGCCTCGGCTTCGCGGAGCGCCTCGTAGGCTGCTCCCGCGGCGTCTGGATCGGCGAAGCGAGCCACGAGCAGTGCCTGGTTTCCCTGGACGGCGATGCCGGCCTCGGCCAGCTCTCCGTACTCGTCACCCACGGCTGCGGCTGCGACGAATACGGGCTCCTCGTTCTGGTTCTTGTTGTCAGTCACGGCAGTGTTCTCCTGGAAATTGATCCCCGGCCGGCGCCCGCCGGCCGGGGCGTGTCGGTGCTAGCCGGCCGGCTTGGTGGGATCCGTTGGTGGCACCGCCGCCGCTGCGGGTACCGCTGCCGGTGCCGCCATGGCTTGGGCCGCGGCCGCGTTGGCCCGCGCGGCATTTTCTACGGCCACGCGCTGCTCGGGCGTCAATCGGGACATCTCCGCATTGATGAACTGGTCCCGGACGCCGGGGTAGTTCAGGTAGAAGAAGATGGCGATCGACAGCGCCCAACCGACGAGCTCAGATTCGGTCGTCGCGCTTCCGCCGAGGATCGCGAAGAAGCCGAAGATCATCGTGAACAGGGCGATGAAGATGCCGAACGACCAGGCATATCCACGCATGCCCCAGAAGCCGGCTGCCACGTAGAACCAGATCGCGGCCATGATGAAGGCCCAGAACGCCTGGCCCCACTGCGGCTGCGAGAAGGCAACTTCGTTGCCAATAAAGTTGAACTTGGCGATTCCCAGGAACACCAGGATTCGCCATACCTGGAACAGACCTGCCACCGCCGCGCCTATCGCGAGCAGGGTTACCCCAATGGGTCGATGCATACGTTGAGCCTCCAGTGCCTCTGATTCCCCTTGAATGACGTTCCAAGGTTAAGCGTGACCGGCTAAGCCGCCAATCACCCGATATGAGTGAAATCTGGCGCCACGATCCGAGGCGTCAAGGGCGCTTGCCCGCTGTAGTCGGCCTCCCAGGCTATTGAGCGACCCGCCGTGCCGTCTCGCCGGCACGGCATTCGCCCTATCCTCGGAACGAATGTCCGAGGCTTCCACACGCGTGCGCCAGGATCGGCTGCGCAATTTCTCGATCATCGCCCATGTCGACCACGGCAAATCGACGCTTGCCGATCGACTGCTCGAAGCGACGCACACGATCGACGCGCGGCAGATGACCAGCCAGGTGCTCGACTCGATGGATCTCGAACGCGAGAAGGGCATCACCATCAAGGCGAGAGCCGTGCGCCTCGAGTACGACGCCCAGGACGGCCATCGCTATGGCCTCAACCTGATCGACACGCCCGGTCACGTCGACTTCTCGTACGAGGTGAGCCGCAGCCTGCAAGCGTGCGAGGGCGCGATCCTCGTCGTCGACGCGGCCCAGGGCATCGAGGCCCAGACGCTGGCCAACGTCCACCTCGCGCTGGGACAGGGCCTGGTGATCATCCCGGTCATCAACAAGATCGACCTGCCCTCGGCCCAGCCCGATGTCGTGATCGAGGAGCTCGAGACGATCCTGGCCATCCCGCGCGAGGAAGTGCTCCTCGTCTCGGCCAAGGACGGCACGGGCATTCCCGAGGTGCTCGAGGCGATCGTCGCCCGCGTGCCACCACCGAAGGGCAGCCCGGACAACCCGCTCCAGGGCCTGATCTTCGACTCCCACTACGATCCATACAAGGGCGTCGTGGCGTACGTCCGACTTTTCGAGGGCCGCCTGAGTGGTCGTGATTCGGTGCGCCTGATGGCGAGCGGCGCGGAAGGCGAGATCCTCGAGCTGGGGGTGTTCCGTCCCCAGCTGGTGCCCGTCAAGCAGCTCGGCCCAGGCGAGGTGGGCTATGTCGCCACCGGCCTGAAGAGCGTCGTCGACGCCCAGGTCGGCGACACGATGACGTTGGCCGAACGACCCGCAGCCGCCCCATTGCCGGGCTACAAGCAGGCAAAAGCGCTCGTATTTGCGGGCCTGTACCCGGTGCGCGGCGAGGACCTGCCCGACCTCCGCGACGCGCTCGACAAGCTCCATCTCAACGACGCCTCGATCAGCTTCGAGCCAGAAACGTCGGTCGCCCTCGGCACGGGCTTCCGCTGCGGTTTCCTCGGCCTGCTGCACATGGAGATCGTCCAGGAGCGGCTCGAGCGCGAGTTCGACCTCGATCTGATCGCCTCCGCACCATCGGTCGAGTACCGCGTGATGCTCACCGCCGGCCGCGGCGAGGTGGTCGTCGACAACCCGGCGCACCTGCCGCCACTGGGCGAGATCGAGTCAATCTCCGAGCCGTGGGTCAAGGTCAGCGTCGTGACGCCCAGCCAGTACATCGGCACGCTGATGGAGCTCTCCACCGGGCGACGCGGGTCGTTCGAGGCAATGGAGTACCTCGATGCTGAGCGCGTCCTGCTCACCTTCGAGCTGCCGCTGGCCGAGGTCATCGTCGACTTCTATGACCAGCTCAAGAGCCGCAGCCAGGGCTACGCGTCGCTCGACTACGAGGAGACCGAGTACCGGGAAGGCGATCTCGTCCGGCTCGACGTGCTCGTCGCCGGCGAGCCGGTCGACGCGCTGTCGCTGATCTGCCATCGCTCTCGGGCGCACTCGACCGGCCGGTCACTCGTGGGCGCGCTGCGCGAGCTGATTCCACGCCAGATGTTCGAGGTGCCGGTGCAGGCGGCGATCGGATCGAATGTCATCGCACGCGAGACAATTCGGGCGATGCGCAAGAACGTGCTCGCCAAGTGCTACGGCGGTGACATCACCCGCAAGCGCAAGCTGCTCGAGAAGCAGAAGGCGGGCAAGGCACGCATGAAGCGCGTCGGCAGCGTCGAGATCCCGCAGGAGGCATTCCTCGCCGTTCTGCGCTCAACCGAGTCGGCCTGATCGTGGTGGAAGGCTAGGTCGCGGTGGACGACTCGATCCAGTTCCTGATCCTGCTCGCCATGGTGGCGCTATTGATCCTGCTGCGTTTCGATGCGCGCCGATTTGGCGCCGCCGACTTCGACGACGAGCAGGCGCCCGGCGGCTGGCGGACATGGGCACGCAAGCTGACCTGGTACGGCCTCTCGATACTGTTGATCCTCGTCGTCTACTTCCTCTACCCGCAGCCGATGACGATCCTCCATCTGCAGATGGGCGAGCCTCGGACGGTCGCTCTGGCGGCCGGACTCGCGATAGGCATCGCCGGTGCCCTATTGGCCGTCATCTATGCCTGGTGGCGCTTCGGAGGGCTGAAGTTCCCGCCGCTGCGGCGCTATCCCGCTGCGGTGATCAACAGCATTGGCACGGCGTTCGTCGACGAGGCCACGTTCCGTGGCATCCTGCTTGGCTTCCTCATCTTCTACAGCTGGCCGATCGAGCTGGCGATCGGCTTCCAGGCGGTGCTGTACGCCCTTGCGACGCGACTCGGCGGGCCAGGCCGCCCGCGGTCGCTGCTCGTTGGGTCGTTGCTGATGGGTCTCGCGGGCGGCTGGCTGACCATCCTGACCGGCGGCATTGGCGGCGCCTTCCTCGGCCACGCCCTGTCGCGCTTCGCGATCTTCGTGGTCACCGGCCACGCCGGACAGGTCACGCCGTCGGTCGCGGCAGAGGAGGAAGTGGCCGAGGGCCAGACACGCAAGCCGGTCGGCTGGGAGGTCGTCAGCGACCAGGACACCGAGACGGCCCTCTGACGTGGCCTCGCCGAGCGCCCTCTACATCCACTTCCCATTCTGTCTGAGCCTCTGTCCGTATTGCGACTTCGTGGTCTACGCCGGGCGGGCGGCGCGCGGACCGACCAATCAGATCGACACGTTCCTTCAAGCGCTGCTGGCGGAAATCTCGCTTCGTGCCGTCCGCGCGCCGCTGAACAGCGTGTACATCGGTGGCGGCACGCCATCGTTGCTGAGCGCTGAACAGGTCGCCCAACTCTTGACCGTCACCGACCGGGCCTTTGGCATCGCGGCTGATGCCGAGATCACGCTCGAGGCAAATCCGGGCGCCGCAGAGCGTGGCGATCTGGCCGGCTTCCACGCGGCAGGGGTGAATCGGCTGAGCATCGGCGCCCAGTCGTTCGACACGGCCGAGCTGGCACGACTTGGGCGGCGCCACTCCCCGATGGACATCCGCGCGACGGTCGATGCCGCGCGCTTCGCGGGAATCGACAACGTCAGCCTCGACCTGCTCTACGACGTGCCCGGACAAACGCTCGAGTCATGGCAGGCAACTCTCGCCGAGGCAGTTTCGCTCGCGCCCGACCATCTCTCCGCCTACGCCCTGTCGCTCGATGACCCAGATCTGGAGGGCCTGACCGGTCCGACCGGCGACCACCTGCCGCTCCGACCTGGCGCCCGGCGCTGGCGGAGCCGTGCCCGCGATGCGCAGGACGTCGACCGCGCGGCGCTCATGTACGAGGCAGCCGACGCGACGCTCGGCGCGGCCGGCCTCGATTGGTATGAGATCTCCAACTGGTCGCGGCCCGGCCGCGAGAGCCGTCACAACCTGGCCTACTGGCTGGGGAGTGCATGGGAGGCGGTCGGCCCAGGAGCGCATGCGTTCGACGGCGCCAGGACGCGTCGCTGGAACGCCGCCCGACTGGACGGCTACGTCACCGCCCTCACCCCGGCCGATGGCTCGCCCGCCCAACTGCCACCCGGCGGCTCAGTGACGACCGACGATGCCACCGCCACAGCGGAGTCCTTGATCCTCGGATTGCGAACGCGATCTGGGGTCGAGTCGACGGCTGACAACGACGGTTTGCGTTGGGCGTTAGCGAACGATCTGGCGGAGCTCACTGATCTTGAGCGCCTCCGCCTGACTCGGCGGGGGAGACTCGTGTCGAATGAAGTCTTCGAGCGACTGCTTCCAGCCTCCGAGGCCGCACGCGCCGCCTAGTCAGCAGACATCAGCGTTGGCCTCACTCCTGCGAGGCAATGCGCCGACTGAATATGTGCCGACACGACTGAATATGCGCCGACCGACTAGCGATGGGCGGAGCCACAAGTCGTAGTCGGGTCGAGATATGACTGAGTCGGATCGCTACATAAATAGTCGGATCGAGACATGGGCTCGAAACGGACGCTGTCAGGCCGACCCGATATCCGGATCGGGCAGGTAGGCGTCACGGACCGCTGCCTGAAGGTCGTGGTAAGCACTGATGAATGCGCGCAGCGTTCGCGCGCTCGGGCCGAAGCTCTCGAACTCGGCCGGCACCATGCCGTCGGGGTCGAAGGCGCGCCGGAAGTCGGGAATACGAGTGCACAGCTCGTCGATCAGCGCCTGATCAACAGGGATTTCGATGCGCGGAGAGGGTTCGATGCCGCTCGCGTCGAAACGGGTCTGCCAGGCGAACGGCATCGTCAGCGTCACGTCGCCGCCGACGAGCTCTGTCCAGTGAAGTCGGTGTCTGTACGCGGCGGCGAGGAGCCGCGCGCGATAGCCGCGCTCGCGGAAGAGCGAGTAGGCGCGTTTGAAGACGGCAATGCCGGCCCAGTTGGCCGCGTCGGGATCGAGCGCAATGTGGTCGCGTTCGACGAGCACCTTCACCCAGTCGTCCATGCGCCCGACCATCAGCGTGATCACCGGCGACATCGCATCCGCGTCGCCGCCTGCATCGGCGAACCGGTCCAGGCCGCGTTCGACGGCCTCGGCCGCCGCGATCGCCTGGGCAACACTGAAGCTGACCGTGGCATTGACATTGATGCCATCGGCGGTGGCCTCCTCGATCGCGACCAGGCCGGGCGCCGTGTTCGGGAACTTGACCTGCATGTTCGGCGCCAGAGCGTTGAACCGGCGTGCCTGATCGAGCATCCGCGCCGGGTCGCGGTGATTGGACGGGTTGGTCTGGAGCGACATTCGCCCGGTTCGGCCGCTGCTGCGCTCGAAGACCGGCATGAGGACCGCGGCGCCGCGCACTGCCATCTGCTCGACGATGGCCCACGTCAGGTCGACCTCGGTCCAGGCTGGATTCGCATCGGCCATCTCGCGGACGCGCGGCAGCCAGTAGTCCTTCTCCTTGCCAAGCACCTCCAGCACGATCGTCGGGTTGGATGTGGCACCGGTCGCGCCACGCGCCACGGCTTGCTCGAGCTCGGCCACGGCGCACGAGTCATTCCAGTACTGCGTCGGCGTCTGCTGGGTCATGCGCAGCAGCGCGCTGTCGATCGTGCTTGACGGTCCACCCATACCCGACTGATTATCGGCCCAAGGCGTTCTGCCAACCCACGGAGGTTCCTCTTGCCCCTCGACGAGCCCGCCCTCGGCCAGTTTCTGGGCGACGAAAGATTCCCGGTCGAGTGGAAGGACGACGCCGAGAAGAAGCTCTTCTGGGTCTTCGACGACCTTCATTGCCCGCATCCGCTGAGCCCGATGTTCGAGGAGATCGGCGGCTGGTGGCTGTCGTGCGATCACATGTTTCGGCGCTTCGGCACGCCGTTCGCCAGCGACTGGGTGATCAAGGTCGTCAACGGCTACCTCTTCACCGCCGCCGTTCCCGCCGAAGCCGGCCTCGACGTGGATTCGATGGAATACGGCGCCCGATACGCCGCGCGGACACCGCTCGACCCGGCCTACCCGAACCGCATCGGCAAGTACCTGGATGCCGTGCTTCCGGTCTACGGCCTCAAGTTCGCCGACTGGTGGCGCGACCGCCTCGTGCCAGAGATGCAGCGCAACTTCACCTACGTCGAGGAGCAGCTCGACCGCCAGGACGAGATGAGCCTGATGGAGCTCGCGTGCCTGTGGGAGGACGCGATCGACGTCCACGACCGGCATTGGAAGATCCACTGGATGCTCAACTTCGCCCAGCTGTCGGCGACGCTCGACCTGCGGGCAGTGATGGAGCGCGTTCATGGCCGGATCGACGAGGAGCT
>DASQLS010000163.1:0-3384 GCA_035629915.1 Candidatus Limnocylindrales bacterium
AAGTAGTACAGCGGGTAGATGCCGAATACGACCTGATCGCCGGCATCGTCCGTGCGCGAGGCGGTCGTGAACTCGGTCTCGTCGAGGCCTTCGCCGACGACGATGTCCTCGCCACCAACGAGCGGCGGCCATGCGGTTGCACAGTCGTCGTAGCAGGTCGGCTCACCGGTTGCCTCGTCGGGTACGAAGCCATACAGGGTCATGCCGTCCGCGTCGACCAGGATCTGGCCCAGATCGCTGTCGGCGAGCTGAACGTCACCCGAACCGGTCGCCGGCGACGCTGGAGCATCTGTCACCGCCGTTGTCGGGACGGCGGTTGGAGCGACCGTCGGCGCCTGGGTGGCTGTGCCTCCTGAGCACGCCAGGAGCGCGATCGTCAGCACGCTCACGCCAAGGAATCTCGATCTCATCTGTGTACCTCACGGCTGCGGAACACACCGAATCAGAAGTCGGCAGGTGTCCCATGCTCGGGCGGACGGGAGCAACCTCGCTACGGGCGCTGGTCTGCCTGCCGATACGGACTTTGGTCTGAACGCGACCGTGGGAACGAACAGGCCGAATCGGCCTAGATGCGGCTCAGGATCTCCTGCTTCTTGGCCTCGAACTCGTCGGGCGTGATGACGCCGTTATCGCGCATCTGGGCGAGATTGTTGAGCGTCGCCATCGCATCCGGAGGTTGCGGAGCGGCCGGGGCGGCGGCCGGCGCTGCCGCTGGCGCTGCGGCCACGGGTGCCTTCGTCTTCTGCTCGAGGATCCGCTTCTTGAATGTCTCGACCTCGCGGACGGTCGTGAACGAGTCCGAGCCTGCCTCGCCCGAAGAGGTGAAGATCTGGATGTTGCCGTAGCCGCCCATTGCCTTGCCAATGGCCGTCACCCGGGAGCGCACGTCAGATACTGACGACAGCAGCGTGTCCGTGGTCCGCTTCCGAGCGAGACCGTCGGAGCCAAGGATCCGCAGATTGGTCACCGCATACTCGGCCGAGCGCCAGGCGATCACGTTGTAGATGATCCAGCCGACACCGAAGAAGAGCAGGCCGAGCTTGAGCAGCTCGATCAACCGGCCCACGAAGCCGATGATGCCGTCGGTCTGCTCCGGCTGAAGCCATGCAAGCACGACGGCGCCGAGGATGAGCAGGACCGCCTTCCACGAGTCGGCGACCGGAGCCATCCAGTGTTTGTTGGTCTGGAAGACGATCTCCTCGCCATCCATGAGCCTAGAGTCAGCCATCTCCCTCACCTTTCAGCAGCGCGCAGTGCCCCATTGGATTGTGGCGGATCACGAGTACTCCGACCAGCGGTGTTTGCACGTTGGTTGTCAGACCGGCCCACGCCCTTGTCCCGTGGTGCTCTACCCTTCGACCGTTGGGGAACATGAACGAACCTGTCGATCCGCAGGGGTCCGTTTCGGCGACTCCGTCATCAGCTGAGGCATCGTCCATCACGCCGGCCAAGTCGGTGCGCTACAAGCCGATGCAGATGCCGAGTGCTCCTTTCTGGCTGATCCTGATCGCGGCCATTGCATTCGTGGCGATAGTGATCGCCGCCTGGTCCGTGGTTTTCATGTTCGCCGTCGGGCTCGTTCTATTCGCCGTGCTGCTGCCGGTCGTCAACTGGCTCGAGCGCAAAGGCATCCGGCGTGGCATAGGTGCGCTGCTGATGGTCGGCTTGAGCGTGCTGGTGGCGATCGCCCTGGGAGTGCTCCTGTTCAGGGTGATCTTCGACCAGCTGCTGCCCTTCTTTGCGAACATCCCGGCGTACCTCGCGGCCATGCAGCAGACCGCTCCGCCCTGGCTTGCCAGCCTGATCGAGGACATTCTCAACGCCATCCATGGAGCGGTGTCAGGCATCGAGCCCGAGACGATCGTGCTCGGATTCTTCACCGGCGTTTTGGGCGTCGTCGGCACGGTACTTACGTGGACACTGGTGCCGTTCTTCGTCTTCTACATGCTGGTCGACGAGCCACGCATGGCCAAAGGCTTCCAAAGCGGCCTCCCTGCGCCGTGGAAGCCCTACGTCAACACGTCGGTCCGCATCTTCATTGACGATTTTGTTCGCTACTTCAAGGCCGAGGTTGTCGTCGGACTCATCCAGGGCACGGCTGTCACCATCGGCGTGTTCATCATCGGCCTGATCGTCGGTGCGCCGTTGAGCGACTACGTGATCCTGCTCGGTGTCATCGCCGGTGTGATGGAGCTGCTGCCTCAGATCGGGCCGATCATCGCGCTCATTCCGGCGCTCATCCTCGCCCTCGCCACATCGCCGCTAGCGGTAGTCCTCGTGGGCGGCTTCTACATGGTCGTGTTCATCATCGAAGCCAACGTCCTGGTGCCCAAGATCGAGGGCGAAGTGATTTCGTTCCGGCCAGCGGTGGTGCTCTTCCTGGTCGCCGTCGGAATCGGCGTCGGCGGCATCATCGGCGGCATCCTGGCCCTGCCGGTGTCGGCCATCGTGCGCGACCTGTTCAGCTACGTCTTCCATCAGATGGAGCGCCAGAGCCTAGTCGAGGAAGAGGAAGAGGAACAGGAAGCGCTCACCGCGTCAGTAGCGGCGACAGTCGACTAACATCGACCGTCCGTGCGAGCGGTTCGACCCGCTCCACGTGGCCCAATGACGCTGCCCGAGCCGCCCGTGAAGCAAGACCCGGTCACCGATTCGCGCCCTGCGGCTCCGCCGCTTCGAGTCGTCGCCGCCGACGACTCGTACTTGATCCGTGAGGCGATCCAGGCCGTGCTGGCGACGAGCGATCGGATCGACCTCGTCGCGCTGAGTGAGGACGGCGACCAGCTCTGGCAGGCGGTCGTCGACGAGGCACCCGACGTGGTGATCGTCGACATCCGAATGCCGCCATCGGGTGATTTCGAGGGCATCAACATCGCGCGCCGGATGCGCGACGAGTTTCCCGACATTGGCCTCATCGCTCTGAGCCAATGGGCGGAGCCGAGCCTCGCCGTGTCGCTGCTGCGACCGAGCGCACAGGGTCGCGGCTACCTGCTCAAGGACAGGCTGTACGACCGCAGCGAGCTGCTCCAGGCGATCGAGGTGATCGCCCACGGCGGGTCGGTCATCGACCCGGTCGTGGTCGAGCACCTCATCCAGGGCGCGCGCCGACCGTCCCGCTCGCCGATCGACGAGCTCACGCCGCGCGAACAGGAAGTGCTGGCGTTGATGGCGCGAGGCAAGAGCAACGCGGCAATCGCCGCTGACCTGACGCTCACCAAGCGGGCCGTCGAGAAGCACGTCGGCTCGATCTTCATGAAGCTGATGCTCGAGGACGAGAGCGTCGTGAGTCGCCGCGTGGCGGCGGTGTTGATGTATCTCGCCGACTTCCAGCCGCGCGGCGAACTCGCGTGACGGCGGCGCTCCCGCCGACCTCCCCTCCCCCGA
>DASQLS010000164.1:0-19737 GCA_035629915.1 Candidatus Limnocylindrales bacterium
CCAGCGCGCGGTGACGACCTTGCCTCGCGTGTAGAACTGGACGCCTTCGGGGCCGTACATGTGCAGATCGCCGAAGAGCGAGTCCTTCCAGCCGCCGAACGAGTAGTACGCCACGGGAACGGGAATGGGCACGTTGATGCCAACCATGCCCGCCTGTGCCTCGAACTGGAACTGGCGCGCAGCGCCGCCATCGCGGGTGAAGATCGCGGTGCCGTTGCCGTACTGGTTGTCGTTGACCAGCCGCAGAGCGTCCTCGTAAGTGGCGACACGCATCACCTCGAGCACCGGCCCGAAGATCTCGTTGCGATACGACTCGTGATCTTCCTGGACGTTGTCGATGAGCGACACGCCGAGGTAGAAGCCGTCCTCGCCATAGATCGGCGCCTCGCGACCATCGGCAACGAGAGTTGCGCCCTCAGCTGAAGCCTTGTCGAGGTACGACGCGACCTTGTCGCGGTGCTCGCGGGTAACGAGCGGGCCCATCTCCGACGCCGGGTCACTCCCCGGTCCAACCTGGATCTTGGGCAGCCGTTCCTTGATTGCAGAGACGAGAGGATCACCGACACCACCGACGGCCACGACCACCGAAACGGCCATGCACCGCTCACCGGACGACCCGTAGGCGGCCGAGACCGCGGCATCCGCGGCCATGTCGATGTCCGCGTCGGGCAGCACGATCATGTGGTTCTTGGCACCGCCCAGCGCCTGGACTCGCTTGCCGTTGCGCGTGCCGGTCTCGTAGATGTATTTGGCGATCGGCGTCGAGCCGACGAATGAGACTGCCTTGATCTCGGGGTGATTGAGGATCCGGTCGACGGCCACCTTGTCGCCGTGGACGACGTTGAAGACGCCTTCCGGAACGCCCGCCTCGGCGAGCAGCTCGGCCATGAACAGCGACGCCGACGGATCCTTCTCCGACGGCTTGAGGATGAACGTATTGCCGCACGCGATCGCGTTGGCGAACATCCACATCGGCACCATCGCCGGGAAGTTGAAGGGCGTGATGCCGGCCGTGACGCCGAGTGGCTGTCGGATCTGATAAACGTCGATGCCGCCCGAAACCTGCTCCGAGTAGCCGCCCTTGAGCAGGTTCGGGATGCCGCACGCGAACTCGAGGTTCTCCAGGCCGCGGGCGATCTCGCCGAGCGCATCCGAGGGCACCTTGCCGTGCTCGGCGGTCAGCAGCGCGGCGAGCTCCTTGCGCCGCTGATCGACGAGGTTGCGGATGCGGAACATGATCTCGGTCCGCCGCGAGAGCGAGGTCGCGCGCCATTCGCCGAAGGCGCGCGACGCGGCAGCGACCGCTGCGTCGACCTCTTCCTCGGACGCGAAATCGACCCACTTGGACTGTCGGCCGGTAGCCGGGTCATAGACCGGGCCGCGTCGGCCGGAAGTGCCCTCGACGATGTGGCCGCCGATCCAGTGCGAAACGCGCCCCAGGTCGGTGCCGGCGTCGGCGGTCTCAATTGGGCGTTCTGCGATCTCGGTCATGTGGGTGGCTCCTCGGAAACTCGCGCGAGAGTCGGCTGCACGCCCCACGATAGCGCGGACGCCAAGAATTCAGGCTCGTCGCTAGCGGTGGCGGGCGGCGCGCCGGGTGAGCACCGCCGGCGCGTGGACGTGGCCGCCGCCCGGTTGGCGCATGAAACCGACGGCTGCGGCCAGGAAGGCAACCGAGCCACCGACGAGCATCGCCAGTGGGGCGCCGCCGATCGCGGCCAGCGAGCCGGAGATCAGGCCGCCAATCGGGGTCGAGCCGGCGAAGACCGTGGTGAAGACGCTCATCACGCGGCCGCGCAGCACGTCGGGCACCGACAGCTGGATGATCGTGTTGGTCGAGGCAGCCATCGAGATCATTCCCCAGCCGACAAGGAACATCAGCGCCAGGCTGATCGGGAACGAGCGCGAGAAGGACATGCCGACCATGCCGATGCCCACGCAGGCGGCACCCATCAGCACTCGGCCGATGGTCGGGCGCTGGCCGAAGGCGATCGAGATCGCGGCCAGGAACGAGCCGAATCCGGCGGCGGACATCAGGAAGCCGTACGTGTCGGCGTCGCCGCCGAGCACGTCGCGCGCGTAGACCGGGATGATGACCTGGAAGTTGAGCGCGAACGTGGCGACCACTCCCAGGACCGAGATGGCGAGCAGGATGCGCGGCTCGTTGCGCACGTAGCGCAACCCCTCGACGAGCGCGTTGATGACCGAGCGCGCATTGCGCTCGACCACGGCTTTCGCGGAAGGTGGCATGAGCTCGGCCGGGTGCATCAGCAGCAGCGCGGCGATGACCGCGATGTACGACACCGCGTTGACCAGGAACAGAGGCTCGAGGCCGATCGTGGCGATGGTGACGCCGGCCACCGCCGGGCCGATGATGCGCGTCAGGTTGAACACGGCACTGTTCAGGGCAACCGCGTTGGCGACGTCTGACTTGCCGACCATCTCGACCACGAACGACTGGCGAATCGGCATGTCGAAGGCGTTGACGATGCCGAGGATCGTCGCCAGCGCAAACACCTGCCACACCTCGACGCGGCCGCTTGCGACGAGCAGACCGAGGGTCAGCGCCAGCGCGCCGGCGATCGTCTGGGTGATGATCAGCGCGCGGCGCTTGCTGACGGCATCGGCCACGATTCCGCCGAACAGACCCAGGATGAGGATCGGCGTCCATTGCGCGGCGGCCACCAAACCCAGTGCGACCGGGTCGCCGGTCAGCTCCAGGATCAGCCAGCCCTGGCCCACGATCTGCATCCAGTTGCCGATCAGCGAGATCAGCATGCCGAACCAAAAGAGCCTGAAGTTGTAGTGCCTGAATGCCCTCAGGCCGTCGGGCAGCCGAGTCGTTTTGGGCGGCGAGGTGAAGGCCGTGTCGGGTGGCTGGGGAGTTCCGGGGTCGGGGATCTGTGGGTCGGTCAATCGGTTGTCTCGGACGAATCGCTGAACCCGCGCACCAAACCGTCGATCAGGTCGACGGATCGCGCGACGCCCAGTCGTCCGGTATCCACGGAGAGGTCGTAGTTCGTGGCGTCGAGCCAGTCGACTCCGTACAGGCGGCGGATGTAGTCGGCACGCGCGGCATCGACCGACTGGCACAGCTCGCGCAGCGACTTCTCCTCCGGCCGTGCCTCGACCGGGATCTCCTCGACGCGCGAAAGCAGATAGCGCACCCGGGCGTCGAGCGTCGCATGCAGCTGGACGTGGACGATGCCCGGCCGCCGCCCGAGGATGAACGCCGCCCCGCGACCGACGATCACCGCGTTGCCGCGCTCCGCGGCTTCCTCGATGACGGCGCGCGTTATCGCGACCAGCCGGTCGTGCATCGGCGCCGTGGGCAGGGGCTCGCCGTAGGGCATTGCCGGCATTGCCGGCTCGGGCGAGCTCGCCGCGAGCGCCGACGCGACGCGCTGCCAGAACGACGGCAGCCGCTCGTCGTACGTCTCGAGCTCCTTTTCGGGGATACCCGCGCGCAACGCAACCTGGGCAACGATCGCGCGATCCAGGAACTCGGCGTCGTAACGATCGGCGAGCGCGCGGCCCACCGGCACGCCTGCAGCACCGAACTGGCGCGAGATCGTGATTACCGGCATCGAGGCCGGCTGCGGAGGGAACTCATCTTGGCGCAGCGCATCGAACGCCAGTCTGTCACACGCCGGGTTTCTTCTTTCGCGACGTCCTACCGAGCTTCTCCAGGTTTCCCTTCAAGGCCGCTTGGGCTAGTTGGCCGTACATCTTCGCCACGGGATGCGGCCGGCGATCCAGGCCGACCAGTCCACAGAGGTTCACCTTGCCTCGATTGCGCGCCAGCGCGCTGTCCCAATCGACATGGTCGACGAATCCATACCAGCAGAAGCCCCGAATCGGGGCACCTTCCTCCCTCAGCGTCAGCGCGTCGTTCCATGTTTCGGCCAGCCAGCCGGGAGCCCTCGCGCCAGCGATGTTCGTCTCGCTGAGCATGAACGGCAGCCCGAAGTGCGCGTCGAACTCACGTGCGAGTGCCAGGTAGCCCCGGCGGTTCCTGCGCGCCCGCAGCGTGCGACCGTCGGCCGTCAGGGCCCAGTCGTTGCCCTGGTAGTAATCGTGGCCGACGATGCAGTTGGTGCTCGATCCGTGCTCCGCGAACCACTCCAGGCGATCCTCCATCAGACCGTTGGCGAGCAGCCAGTCAACGACGACCGGCGCGGGTCGGCGGCCGTACGTCAGATCCCAGGCAACAAAGCGCTGCTCATTCAGGAAGTGCGCCTTGTCTTCGACGCTTGCGTCGAGCGCCTGGAAGCCGGAACAGCCGTCGCTCTGGATGAAGATCGCGTCGGGCCGGCGCTCGCGGACGATCTCCATGCCGCGCACTGCGCAGGTAACCACGTTGTCGAGGGCCGCTATCAACGCCTGCTGGCTGCGCGCCCGCTCGTTCCAGAGTCCGGCTTCGGCTGACAGGACGGCGGTCACGAGTGGCTCGTTGACGGGGGTGTAGTAGCGCGCCCACGGATAGCGTTCAGCGACGCCGATTGCAAACGACTCGAAGCGCTTGACGAGCCGCCGATCACCGACGGCGGTGATGTCGTCGGGCAGTCCGAAATGGAGCAGATCGAGAATTGGCTCCAGCCCCTCGTCACGAAGCGCGGCCATGGCCGCGTCCGGCCAGCGCCAGTCGAACTCGCTCGGCTTGTCGGAGAGCGCGACAACATGGAATGGGACGTAGAACCGCACGTATCGGATCCCCATCGCGGCGGTCAGCGCGAAGTCCTCGGCGTAGCGCTCCCAATGGCCCGTCTTGAGCAGCTCGTCCTGTCGGATGCCACCGCGAACGATGGGCGCCGAGCACTCGTAGCCAGTCGCCACCACGAACCCCTCATCAAGCTCGAGCACGGGCGGCGTGGAGACTCCCAACTAGGTGTCGGTCGCGTGTCGCAGCTGATCGGCAGCGTCCTCCGGCGTGATGTCACGCTGAAGCTCCGACAGCAGCTCGTAGCCGACCATGTACTTGCGCACGTCGGCGCGCAGCAGCGGTGGATAGACGTGACCGTGAAGCTGCCACGCCGGCTGGTCCCGGCCATCGAAGGGCGCCTGGTGCCAGCCCATTGAGTATGGAAAGGGCACGTCAAAAAGCTGGTCATAGCGACGCAGAAGGCCGATCAGGCGCTCTGTCAGGGCGCCACGCTGCGGATCGTCGAGGTCGGGCAGTCGGGCCACGGATCTGCGCGGGATGATCAGGGTTTCGTACGGCCAGGCGGCCCAGAAGGGAACGACGATCAGCCACTCGTCGTCTGCTTCCACGACGCGCGGCCCGAGCATTTCCTGGGCGGCGTATTCGAGCAGCAGCGGAGTGCCCCGGCGTTTGAAGTGGTCGTCCTGGCTCGTCGCCTCGCGCACCGCTCGTGACGGGACGGCTGACCCAGCCCAGACCTGGCCATGTGGATGGGGGTTGGACGCGCCCATTGCCGCGCCGCGATTCTCGAACACCTGAACCCACGGGTACTGCTCCCCCAGGGAAGCGGAAAGGTGCGCCCAGGTGTCGACCACGCCGCGTACCTCGAGCGGCTCCATCGCCGAAAGGGTCAGGTCATGGCGCGGCGAGAAGCACAGGACAAGGCACGTACCGCGCTCACCGTGGGCTCGCAGCAGCCCATCCTCGACTTGTTGATCGGAAGAGTCCGGACGTAGCGCCGCAAAGTCATTGGTGAACACGAAAGTGCTCTCGTAGGCAGGGTTCAGCTCGCCGTTGGCGCGCACATTGCCTGGGCACAGGTAGCAGTCGGGGTCGTAGCGAGGAAGGTCCTCCGTGCTTGCCTTCTCTTCCCGTTTGCCTCGCCACGGCCGCCGTGTTCGTCCCGCGGAGACGAGCAACCACTCGTCGGACAGCGGGTCATATCGCCGATGCGGATGGTCGAACAGCGACTCCGCGGTGCCGGCCCGGTCGATCGTCGTCAAGCGCTGCGGTCCCCCAGCCGCTCGGTGTTCACGGGCTGGGCCACGACGAGGTTGAGCACGGGCTCGAGCTCCGCTCGCGCGTCCTCATCAATGCCGCCATCTGTGATCAGAGTGTCCGCCTCGTCGAGGCTGGCAATGGCGCTGATGCCGATCACGCCCCACTTGGTGTGGTCGGCCAACACGACGAGTCGACGGCCGGCATCGATCAGCGCGCGGTCAGTCTCCGCTTCATGAATGTTGGGTGTCGTGAAACCCCGGGCGTACATGCCGTGAACGCCCATGAACACCAGGTCCACGTGGACCGAGCGCAACGCTGTCACGGCGATCGGCCCAACCAGGGCGTCGGAAGGAGTGCGAACGCCGCCGGTCAGGATCACGGTGGCGTCAGCCGTTCCCTGGTTGTGAAACACGTCGGCCACTGGGATCGAATTGGTGACCACCGTGACGCCGGGCAGCTCTGCAAGCCGAAGAGCGAGGGCGTGGGTCGTCGTGCCGGCCGACAGGCCGATTGCCATTCCCGGCTCGACCAATTCGACGGCCGCGGCTGCAATGGCCTCCTTCTCGGTCCGCATCAGAACTGATTTGGCCCGGAATCCCGGTTCATACAACGCGTTGCCAGGGATGGCTGCCGCGCCACCGTAGGTCTTTTCGAGCAGGCCGCGCTGGTGGAGGACGCTCAGGTCGCGGCGGATGGTCATATCCGATACGCCCAGCGTCTGGACGAGCTCGGCCACGCTCACCGCTCCCTCGTTCCGTACCCGACCGAGGATGTAGTCCTGGCGCACGCGAGCAAGCCGAGGACGCCGTCGATCCTCAGCTGAACTTGGCGAGTCCTTTGATTCGCCCGCCGATGTGGACTTCAAGGCTCCTCCGAGTGCTCTAAAGCGGGCCACCGGTTGGGTCGAAGCCTGCCCCTGTCAGGAAATGATATGGGGCCGAAACGAACAACAGTAAACAGAGACCACCGGTATCACAACCATCTTTCAACAATTGGCACGACATCGCCCTGCGTCAGGCAGGCCGGTCCACATGTCTGTTTGTTGGTTCGAGGAGGAGTGATGAAAGATCTGCTCAGGATCCCGTTGACTTTGCTCGCGGCGGTCAGCCTGCTGCTTGCCGCGTGCGCCGGTCCATCCGGGACAACGGCGCCATCCGGCTCGACGGCTAGCCCTGGTGGCTCACCGAGCGCCACGGCTGACTCGGGCGCGTCACCAACCGACGGCGCCTCACCTAGCGCCAGCGCCGACACGGGAGCGTCGCCGAGTGCCACCTCAGGTGCGTCTGAGAGCCCGGCCGGATCTCCGGACGCGTCGGGTACGCCTGCGGGTTCTCCGTCCGCGGCGGCGTGCCCGGATACGGCACGCGATCAGACGATCGACATGTGGAGCCCGCTGACGGGTCCCGATGGCGACGAGATGACGGCACTCGCCACCCGGTTCTCGACCGAAAACGAGTGGGGCATCACGGTCAATCACGTTCCGACACCGGACTACCTGACGGCGCTGCAGACTGCAGCCGCATCGCCAGACCAGCTGCCTGACGCGACCATTGTCCGAGTCATCAACGTCGGCGAGCTGGCCGCGCGCAACATCATCACTCCGTGGGGCGCCGACGCGCTGAGCGTCCTGGGCGACATCGAAGGTCAGCTCGCCCCGCTGCCGTGGGAGCGCGGCGAGTACAACGGCGAGCGCTACTCAATTCCGATCGATTTCGCGGGCCTGGTCATGTACTACAACAAGGACATGTTCGCGGCTGCGAACGTCGAGGAGCCGGGCACCGAGCCCTGGACGCGCGAGGAATTCGACGCCGCATTGACGGCGCTGCAGGACAGCGGCGTACAGGCGATCTCGATCGGCACCTTGTTCAACTCGGCGACGCTCTTCCAGACGTTCATCGAGCAATTCGGTGGATCCGTGGTCAACGAAGACGGCACCCAGGCGACTTTCAACAGCCCTGAAGGCGTTGAGGCGCTCGAGTACATCAAGACCCTGCGCGACACGCACGGGACGCAGGCAAGCGGACCGAACGATCCTGAGGTTCAGCCGTTCTCGGCCGGCCAGGCAGCGATCGTGATCCATGGCCCATGGCATATCAGCAACCTCGGCCAGCTGCCGTTCACCGGCTATGCGCCGGTTCCGCAGGTTGGCGACGAGTTCGCCGTCTGGGGTGGTTCACACCAGCTGGCCGTGCACTCCGACGACGCGGCCATCCAGTCCGCTGCGGCTTGCTGGCTGAGCTGGTTCTACGAGAACTCGGTCGCCTGGGCAGCGGCCGGACAGATCCCGGCATACACGCCCGCTCGTGAGAGCGCCGACCTTGCCACCCAGGCACCCGGCATCGCAGCCATTGCGCCCAGCGCTGCCGAAGGCGTGATCATCCTGCCCCAGGTTCCCGGCCTCGAAGGTGCTGTTTGGCCACAGGGCTTCGAGCCGGCAATCGACGCGATCCTGCTCGGTCAGGAGACCGATATCCAGGCCGCGCTCGACCGACAGAACGCGATAGCTCAGCAGGTGATCGACCAGAACGCGGAGACGTTCGGAGGTGGGACTCCAGTGGAGTCTCCCGCCGGATCTGAGTCGCCAGCCGCATCTGAGTCTCCTTCCGCGGCTCCCGTTCCCTGACGGTTAGCTCTTTGGGCGGGCGAGGCGAATGCCTCGCCCGCCCAATCCCATGTCTCTGTTGATGGGTCAGCCAGTTCGAGGTAGCTGTAGGTGACTACGCAGGCCGCGGCAGCCAAGTCCCTGGAAACCACCGCGGTTGCTCGCAAACGCGGCTTCAACATCACGCCGTATCTGTTCATCCTGCCTCATCTGATCTTTTTCACCCTATTCCTGGCATGGCCGTTCGTCTTCGGGATTTACACGAGCCTTTTCGAGTACGACTTCCTGCGCCCCGAGAATCGGCCCTTCGTGGGACTCGAGAACTACACCGACCTGTTCACCTCCGGCACCGTCCAGGCGCGGAATTTCTGGCGGTCGATGAGAGCGACGATCGAATTCATCATCTGGAGCGTTCCGCCGCTCGTCGTCTTTGCGGTATTCCTGGCGGTACTGTTGAACAACCGCTTCCGCGGGAAGAGCTTCTTTCGGATGACGTTCTTCGCGCCATACACCTTGTCGGTGACGGCCGCAGCGGTCGTCTGGTGGTGGCTCTTTCAGAACCAGGGCCTGATCAATCAGGTGCTCGTGGCAACGGGCATCGGCGGCCGGCAGTGGTTGAGCACGATGCCCGACGCCTGGATCGCCATCACCATCGCAACGGTCTGGTGGACGATCGGCTTCAACACGGTGATCATCCTCGCCGCGCTGCAGGAGATCCCGGTCTCCCTGTACGAGGCGGCTGCCATCGATGGGGCGAGCCCGGCGCGACGGTTCTGGCACATCACCCTGCCCATGCTGCGGCCGGTGCTCGTGCTGGTCATCACGATCACCCTCCTGGCCTCGGCGAACCTGTTCGGGCAGCCGTACATCATGACCGCCGGAGGGCCAACACAACAGACGGAGACGATCATTTTCCAGATCTTCTCCGAGGGCATCAGACGTGGCCAGATGGGAAGCGCCGCGGCGATGTCGATCGTCGTCGCCGCGCTGTTGCTCATCGTCACGGCCGTCAATTTCAAGTTCTTCGGCAAGAGCGAGGCGAACTGATCCGCATGAAGGGGAACTGCTGTGGCTGAGCGTGACGACGACGCGGGCGGGATGGCCGTATCTACAAGCCCCGTTTACAAGGTTCTTCTCTACGGGCTGCTCTTCCTCTTCGCGATCTTCTTCGTGCTACCCATCGTCTGGATGGCGATCACGGCCATCAAGCCGTTCAACGAATGGCTGACCCCGAACTTCATTCCCAACAATCCCACGCTCAACAACTTCACCTCCATCTTCAACGATCCAACCTTGCCCGTTGCGCGCTGGTTCTTCAACAGCTTCGTTATCGCGACCGCGTTCACATTTCTCGTTGTAGCGATCGATGCGCTGGCTGCCTACGCCTACGCACGAATGGAGTTCCGCGGCCGCAAGTTGTTGTTCGCGCTACTCCTGACCACACTCGTGATGCCCGGCATCATGTTCGTGATCCCGAACTACATCACCATCGCCGAGCTCGGCTGGATCGGCACGTACCAGGGCATCATTGCGCCCGGCCTGGCCAGCGTCTTCGGTGTCTTCTTCCTGCGTCAGTTCTTCCTGAGCATTCCGCGCGAGCTCGAGGAGGCCGCCTACGTCGACGGCGCCAACACCTGGCAGACGTTCTTCCGGGTCGTGCTGCCGATCTCAGGCGGCGCGATCGCCACGCTCGGGGTCATCACCTTCCTGATCTCGTGGAATGACTTCCTGTGGCCGCTGCTGATGACGAGTCCTGTGCGCGAGATGCAGACGCTGCCGGTGGGACTGGCGACGCTGCAGGGTCAGTACACGTTCGACTACGGCAAGCTGATGGCCGGCGCGCTGGTTCTCACCATCCCGGTTCTGCTGCTGTATGTCCTTGCCCAGCGCTTCATCATCCGGAGCATCGCAACGACCGGCCTGAAGGGCTGACGCTCATGTCGGACCGGGCCGGGCACATCCGGTCGATCGCTGGGGCGTTGATCCTGACGCTGGTGGTTGCCTGCGCTGGTCCTTCACAACCGACCGTGACACCTTCCCTGCCGCCCGAATCGGGGACCCCGTCACAGAGCGTGGCGCCGGAAACGGGCGGCGCCGCGGCAACGCCGACAGCCGATGCTGCGCCCACGTCGACGGCTGAGCCTTCGCACAGCCCGGCGGCGTCGCCGACGGTGGCAACGCCCCACGCCGGTCCGACCTATGAGAATCCGGTTTTCCCTGCCGACTTTCCCGATCCGCACGTGATTCTCGTCGACGAAACCTACTACGCCTACTCGACCAACTCGTCCGGTAAGAACGTGCCCTCGATCAGCTCGTCGGACCTGGCGACTTGGTCTCCGGAGCGCGACGTCATGCCCGGCCTTCCTTCGTGGACCGGCCTGAACTTCGGCACGCGCTGGGCGCCCGGGGTCATGGAGATCGACGGCACATTCGTTCTCTATTTCGTCGCCTGCGACGCGAACTACTCGCCGCCGGCGTACGAGGGCCAGGTCTGTGTGCTGCCCGTCGATCCAGTCGACCGCCAGTGCATCGGCAGGGCCGTCGCCGACAACCCCCTCGGGCCGTTCGTGGACGACAGCGACGAGCCGTTCGTCTGTCAGCACGATCTGGGCGGATCGATCGATGCCTATCCGTTCCGCGATGTGGATGGTCAGCTGTACCTGTACTGGAAGAACGACGGGAATTGCTGTGGGCTGCCGGTTGGGCTGTGGGTACAGCCACTCTCCGAGGACGGCCTGGAGCTGACCGGCGAGCCGATCGAGCTCATTCAACGCGATCAGCAGTGGGAGAGCCCGCTGATCGAGAATCCGGCAATGGTCGAGCACGATGGCTCCTACTACCTGTTCTATTCGGGGAACTGGTGGGAAAGCCACCTCTACGCCGTCGGCTATGCCGTCTGCGAGACGCCCCTGGGTCCGTGTCAGAAGCCCCTTGACGAACCCATCTTTGAGTTCACCCAGGAGGTCTTCGGGCCGGGCGGCCAATCCTTCTTCGAGGACCAGGGCGGAAACCTGCTGATGGCATATCACGCCTGGACGGCCCCTACCGTGGGCTATCCGCAGGGCCAGCGGAGCCTGCGCATCGATCCGGCCTCGTTCGTCGATGGCATGCCAACGATCACCGGACCGACGGTCGGCCCGCAGCCGCTCCCACGGTAGCTTGGCGCCACTCTCCGACCGCGCGAACACGCTCCTCGAGCGACTGGCCCAGGTAGAGCCGGCTGCCCGCGATGCGCGCGATCAGGTCCGCGTCGCGCGCGCGCCCGGTCGGGTCAATCTGATCGGCGAGCACACTGACTACAACCAGGGCTACGTCATGCCGGTGGCGATCAGTCTCGAGACCTGGATCGCCTCATTTCCTCGCCGCGATGGGCAGGCGCGGTTCTCCTCAGTCCAGGAGCGAGGGACGTACGACTTCGACGTCCTCTCGCCCGGTACGCGGCGTGACGCCTGGATCGACTACGTGGCCGGCGTCGCGTGGTCGCTCGGCGAGGATGGCGTGCCGCTGCGCGGCGTGACGGCGGTCGTCGACTCGGACGTGCCAATCGGGTCCGGTCTGTCATCATCCGCGGCGCTCGAGCTGGCCGCCGCCTGGACATTGTCGGAACGGGCCCCGCCGCCGCTCGACAAGATCGCCTTGGCTCGCGCCGCGCAGCGCGCCGAGAACGGCTTCGTCGGCGTGCAGAGTGGCCTGATGGACCAATTCGCCTCGGCCAACGGCCGAGCCGGGCACGCGTTGCTGCTCGATTGCCGCACCTTCGACTTTCACGCGCCGCGCATTCCAGCCGACGTCGTGCTGGTGGCCATAGACACGCGAGTGCCGCGCCGCCTGGCAGCCTCTGAGTACAACGCACGTCGCAGCGAATGTGAGCGCGGGGTGGCGCTCCTCAGTCAGCGGCATGTGGGCGTCTCGTCGCTACGTGACGTGACCCCGGGCATGCTCCGGGAGGCCACCGATCTGCTCGATAGCGTCACTCTCCGGCGCTGCCGCCACGTCGTCGAGGAAAACGATCGCGTGCTCGCCGTCGGCAATGCCCTCGTCCAGGACCAGCTCGACCTGATCGGCCCGCTGTTCGCCGCATCGCATGAGTCGTTGCGTGACTTGTATGAGGTCTCGTCACCAGAGCTCGATGGACTTGTCGAGATTGCATCGAGCGTCCCGGGCGTTATCGGGGCACGCATGACTGGCGCGGGCTTCGGCGGGTGCACTGTCAACCTGGTTCGCGATGACGCGGTCGAGGACCTGCGCGAGGTCGTGGCGCGCGAGTATCCGCGGCGCTTCGGCCGCGACGCAGGCTTCCACGTCGTGCGCGCAGTCGACGGCGCCGGAGTGTTGGATTTGCCGCCTGGGTAGCGCTAGGGCGCGTCGTCCTCCGTCGGGTCGGTCGGGACCCTCGGTTGGTCAGTCGGACTGCCCGCCGCGCCCTCGGCCGCGAGACGGGACGCCTCCTGGGCGGCAGCGACGAAATCACCCGGGATTGCCCGTGACGGACGAGAGGTAATCGCGCGAATCTTTTCAGGGTCGAGCTTGGGTGAGCGGTCCTCGCGCACGAGTCCATTGGTTTCCTGCTCGGTGTCGGTCAGCTGCGTGTAGCAGAAACCCGCCAAAGCAGGTGAGTCAAGCACGGCCGAAACCAGCTCCTCGTATTTCGCCAACAGCTCCTCCTCGGAGCGGACCGAGCCGTACCCGAACCACGGCTTACCGGGTTCCGGCTCATAGGTGATGCCGCCGAACTCGGACAGGACCACCGGCTGGCCTTCGTGGGATACGCCGGCGAGCAACGAACGGCGATGCTGCGGCCGCCCGGCGAGCGCCTTCTCAACCGTCTCGGCCGTGCCCCAGCTTCTGCGCAGGGCGTCGCCGTCCAGCGCGTAGTCGTGAATGCCAAGAACGTCGGTGGCGCCCTGCTCCCAGCCGTCGTTGCCGATCACCGGGCGCGTTGGATCGAGCGCCTTGGTGAGGTGATAGATGCCGCGCACGTAATGCCTCTGCTCGGCCGAGCCGGGCAGGTCCGGCACGCCCCACGACTCGTTGAATGGGACCCAGGTGATGATCGACGGATGGCTGTACTGGCGTGCGACGACCTCGAGCCACTCGCTCGTGAAACGCTCGACGGCCGCCTTGCTGAACTCGTAGGCGTTGGCCATCTCCGCCCAGACGAGCACGCCCAATCGGTCGCACCAATAGAGAAACCGTTCGTCCTCGACCTTCTGATGAATGCGGACGCCGTTGAATCCGAGTGCCTTGACCAGCTCGACCTCGCGACGGATTGCATCTTCCGATGGCGCGGCGAGATGGGACTCCGGCCAGTAGTTCTGGGCCAGCACGAGGCGCAGGTAGAGCGGCTGACCATTGATGAGATACAGGCCGTCCGCGGTGGCGACTGAACGCAGGCCAAAGTAGGACGTGATCTCGTCCAATGCCTGCCCGTCGACTGTCTGGAGAGACAAACGAGCGTCGATCAGAGTTGGCTCGTCGGGGCTCCACAGCAGCGATGGCCGGGCGATGCCTCCATCCATTGACGAGATGCGGATCTGTCGACCGATGTCCTTGTCATGGACGACGTAGGTGTCGTCGGCCAGGGACCGGCCATTGACGCTGAGTCGAACGCGCAGCCGGGTGTCGCGGTCAGGCGGGCCGCTCAAGCGGACGGCCATGTCGACGCTGCCTCGCTGCGGATCCGGCGTCCAGGCGAGCGATTCGATGTGGGGTGAGCCGACGGACTCGAGCCACACCGGCTGCCAGAGTCCGGTCGTGCGGTGGTACCAGATGACGGCCGGCTCGTTTTCCCAGAACTGCTTGCCACGCGGCTGGGTCAGGTCCCGTGGCTGGTCCTCCGCACGCACGACGAGCAGCTGCTCGTCGGCATCCGTCAGGAAGTGGGTGACATCAAAACTGAAGGATGAGTGGCCGCCCACGTGTCGACCGACGAGGCGGCCGTTGACCCACACCATCGTGCTGTAGTCGACCGCTCCGAAATGAAGCAAAAGTCGCCGCCCATTCTCGAAGCCTCCCACGTCGCCGGTCCGAAACCCGCGTCGATACCAGACCACCGGGTGCTCGCCCGGGTCGTGGATGCCGGACGCCCGAGATTCCGGCGGGAAAGGAACCTCGATGACGCGCTGGAAAGGCTCCGCGTCGTCCTGCCAGCCGGCGCCGAGGCCTAAATTCGTGTCGTCGTACGCGAAGCCCCACTTACCCGACAGGTCCTGCCAGCCTGCCCGTTGACGCTGCGGAAACGGATGCATCCCCACCGAGCTACCTCATCGAGCGATCGAATCAGCCCTGAATTGCCATCCTGGCCATCGCGTCGACGAGCTCCTTGACCGCCGCGGTCGACTTGTCGAAGGCCGTCCGCTCCTCGGTCGTCAGCTCGATCTCGACCACCTCGGCAATGCCGCCGCGGCCGAGCTTGACCGGCACGCCGACGAACAACCCGTCCACGCCGTACTGGCCGGTCAGGTACGCGGCACACGGCAGGACCTCGTTGCGATCGTTCAGGATCGAGTCGACCATCTGCGCGACCGACGCCGCTGGAGCGTAGTAGGCGCTGCCCGTCTTGAGCAGGGCAACGACCTCGGCGCCTCCGTTCCGCGTTCGGTCGACGAGAGCCTCGACGCGCTCCGGCGTCATCAGCTCGGTGATCGGCACTCCCCCGGCAGTTGAGTAGCGCGGCAGCGGCACCATCGTGTCGCCGTGGCCGCCGAGCACGAATGCGTGCGTGCTGGTGACGCTGACGCCGAGCTCCTCGGCGATGAAGCTGCGGAAGCGGGCCGAGTCGAGCACGCCGGCCATGCCGATCACGCGCTCTGGGGCAAACTCGCTCGCCTCGAGCGCCACGTGGCACATCGCGTCGAGCGGGTTGGTGACGATGATGAAAATCGCGTTCGGCGAGTGGGCCGCGCTCTGCTCGACGACCGAGCGAACGATGCCCGCGTTCTTGGCCAGCAGGTCGTCGCGAGACATTCCCGGCTGCCGAGCAAGTCCGGAGGTCACGACGATGATGTCCGAGCCGGCGGTATCGCCGTAGTCGTTCGTGCCACGCACCTTCATGTCATGGCCCACGACCGGTGCCGCCTCGGCGAGGTCGAGCGCCTTGCCCTGGGGCAGTCCCTCGACGATGTCGATCAGCACCACGTCGGCCAACGACCCCTCGGCCACGCGCTGTGCGACCGACGCGCCGACGTTGCCGGCGCCGACTACCGTGACCTGGGGACGTGCCATGGGTGGCTGCTCTCCTCGTGTGGCGTTCCATTCGGGACGTCGTTGGGACTACGCTCGATTGTACCGACGGGCCCGCCCGGTACCGACAGGCGGCCATCCGTGCAAGGATTGTCACGTGACGGCAGTAATCCAGACCGAGAAGCTCACCAAGTTCTACGGCGAGCACAGGGGCATCATCGAGGTCGACCTCGAGGTGATCGAGGGCGAGTCGTTCGGCTTCCTGGGCCCGAACGGCGCCGGCAAGACGACCATGATCCGAACCCTGCTCGATCACATTCGACCGACCGGCGGTCGCGCGACGGTCTTCGGTATCGAGACTACCGTTGATCCGGTCGCGATCCACCGCCGGCTTGGATACCTGCCGGGCGAGTTCGCGCTCTACGACAAGCTCACCGGCGGCCAGACGCTCAAGTACTTCGGCAATCTGCGCGGCGGTGTCGACCCGCTTTACCAGGCCGACCTGATTGCCCGGCTGGACGTCGATCCGTCGCGCAAGTTTCGCGAGTACTCGAAGGGCAACAAGCAGAAGATCGGACTGATCATCGCGCTCCAGCATCGGCCGGATCTGTTGCTGCTCGACGAGCCGACGTCCGGGCTTGACCCGCTCATCCAGCAGGAGTTCTACGGCGTCATCCGCGAGGCCAAGGCGGAGGGTCGAACAGTATTCATCTCGTCGCACGTGCTGTCAGAAGTCGAGAAGACGTGTGATCGCGTGGCCATCATCCGCGAGGGCCGCCTGGCACGCGTCGACCGGACCGAGTCGCTGCGCGACCTGGCCCATCACCAGGTGGAGCTGATCTTCAGCGGGCCTGTCCCCACCGAGGAGTTCGCGGCACTCCCCGGAGTGAGTGACGTGGTCGCCGATGACCACACGTTGCGGCTACGGGTCTCGGGCAACATCGCACCGGTTGTGCGCGCCGCAGCCAAGTACGACCTGGCCGACTTCGTCAGCCGCGAGCCGTCGCTCGAAGAGACCTTCCTTGCCGAGTACAGCCGCACGGCGACTGATGAGGGCGCCCCGTGATCGGACACGGATGACCGATCAAGCACCGCCCGATCGACCTGCCGAGGGCGACCACGCCCACGCTCCATCCCATGCCGACCCGAGCTGGCGACCGGAGACGCTCGCCGTTCATGCCGGGATGGCACCCGATGAGCTGACCGGGGCGGTCGCGCCACCGATCTACCAGACGGCCACGTTCGCCCAGGAGGCTGTCGGCCGGCCGCGCGGCGGCTGGGAGTACGCGCGCAGCGGCAACCCGACGCGGGCCAGGCTCGAGACGGCGATCGCCGAGCTCGAAGGTGGAACCCACGGCCTCGCCTTTGCCAGTGGTTCAGCCACGACCGCGGCGATCGCCGCGCTGGCACTGCCCGGCGAGCGGATCCTGTGCGTAAACGACGTGTATGGCGGCACGTTCCGCTACTTCGAGCGTGTGCTGCGCGACATGGGCGTCAATGCCTCCTACCACGACTTTGCCGCCAACGCGGCCGCTGAGCTCGATGGCGCGCTAGACGAGCACACCCGCCTGGTGTGGATCGAGACGCCGACCAACCCGCACATGCGCGTGGTCGACATCGCGGCCGTCGCGGCACGGCTGGCCGATCACGTCGGAGCACGCGGCGAGCGGCCCATCCTCGTCGTCGACAACACGTTCGCAACGCCGATCCTGCAGCGGCCGCTGACGCTGGGGGCCGACATCACCTACCACTCTGCGACCAAGTACCTGTCCGGTCATTCCGACACGGTCAGCGGCGTGCTTGCCACTTCTCGGACGGACCTTTTCGAGCGGCTGAAGTTCCTGCAGAACGCGATCGGCGCCGTGCCTGGCCCGTTCGACTGCTTCCTCGTCCTGCGCGGCCTGCGCACGCTGGCCCTTCGAATGGAGCGTCACGGCTCAAACTCACGCGCAGTTGCCGAAGCCCTCGCGCTGCGCGAGGACGTCGAGGCGCTCAACTGTCCGGTCATCCGAAGCGGTCGGTTCACTCATCCGCAGGCTGCTCTTGCCACGGCTCAGATGAGCAGCTGCACCGGCATGGTCAGCTTCATTCCCAAGGCGCGTGACGGCCGCTCCCCGGAGGAGCGGGCGCGCCGATTTGCCGAGGGCACGCGCATCTTCGCCCTCGCCGAGTCGCTCGGCGGAGTCGAATCGCTGGTCGAGATCCCGGCGGTCATGACCCACGGATCGGTGGCCAACTCACCGCTCGAGGTTTCGCCGGCCCTGGTTCGACTTTCGGTCGGCATCGAGCACTGCGACGACCTGATCGCCGACGTGATGCAGGCGCTCGACCGGGCCTAATCTTCCCGGGAGAGGTCTCCATTCACTGGGGCTGAGTCTCGTCCTCGCTGCATGAGGACGAGGTTGGCCAGCAGCATCACCACGATCAGCAGCGCCAATCCCGCGGCCGCGTAGCCAGCGGCCAAGGCAACATCGGGCACGGTGCTGTAGGCACAGTGGCGCATGCGACATGCGTCTTGCCTGGCCCAGAACTCCTGGGATGCCATCGAAGTCAATGCGAAGACGATGAGCCCAAAGACGCCGAAGGCGACAACGCTGCCGATGCCTCGCATCTACGCCTCCACTTCGGCTGGGTTATCGCCGGGCCGCCCAATGGTCTGGGTCTGAGCAGGATAGAGCTCGTGAAGTCGGGCAATTCGGGCGTCGAGGCTCGGATGAGTGGCGAACAGGTGCCACGGACCGTCGGCGCTGTGCGCCAGTGGGCTTTCGAACCACAGGTGCTGGCTTCCCCGATTCAGCCTTCCGAGGACCCTGTGGTCGTCGCGCAGCTCAGCGAGGGCGCGGGCGAGTCCGGTCGGATTGCGAGTCAGCTCGACGGCGGTTGCGTCGGCCAGGAATTCGCGCTGCCTGCTGACCGATGCCTGGACCAGCAGCGCGGCGAGCGGGGCGAAGAGTCGCAGCAATAGCGAAACCGCGAGCAGCACCAATCCGAAGCCGATCCCGGCCACAAAGCCTGCCATTGCCCCCTTGATGTCGTCGTCGCCAAACGCAGCCCCGCGCAGGAAGACGCCTTCCTGCCACGCACGCACGACGATGCGCAGGAAGCCATCGGTCACTAGGGCGACCATGCCTACCAGGACGGCCACGTACACGCCGTAGCGGCTGTCCAGATTGCGAATGTGAGCAAGCTCGTGGCCGATCACGCCCTGCAGCTGCTCGCGATCGAACGAGCGCGCCAGGCCAGAGGTGACGGCGATCGCGGCGTTGCTCGGCTTGGTGCCGACGGCCATGGCGTTGGGCGCCGGATCGTCGATCACGTACACGGCTGGCGGCGGCATGTCGGCTGCGATCGACAGCTCGCCGACGACGTCGCGCAGCCGGCGCAGATAGTCGGTCTTGCCGACGTCCGCGTCCACGAGCGGCCGTGCCCCGCTCGAGGCAAGCACCGTGTTCGAGCCACCGGTCTGGGCAAATATCGCTGCGCCCGCGCCGATCAACGCGGCCAGCGCGGCGCCGGCGAGCGCCCAGTACGAGTCGAACGTAAGGGTCACGGCAATGATCTCGCCGATGACCACGAAGAGGCCGATCAGGACGACGAGCAGCAGCACTGAAACTCGTCGATTGGCCGCCTTCTGCGCGTAGAAGGTGCTCGCGTCAGAGGTTCGGTTGAGGAGGTACGCGAGCAGCAGGGCGACGATTGGAATGGCGACCACGAGCCATGCCGTCAGGCGAGGCCACTGACGGTCCGGCTCAGGCAGATTGGTGAACAGCGACAGGACGATCCAGCCGGCGATCGCGATCACTGTCGCGATCAGCACCAGGAAGGCGAACGAAGCGATCAGCGAGGCGAAGGCGAGCGCGAGCGTACGGCCGCGTGGCGGCAGCTCGGCCGCAGGCTTTGGCTCAAGTGGCTCGGCGGTCGTCCCCTCGACCGGAGTGCTCGCCACGTCATACCCCTCGCGTTGGTGATCGGTGAGCACAGTATGCTCGGCCCGTGGACCGCTGGCAGACGATCATCGAGCCGTTTCGCA
>DASQLS010000165.1:0-3261 GCA_035629915.1 Candidatus Limnocylindrales bacterium
GTGCGGGCCGGCAGCAGGGTCAGGCGATGAGCGACGCAACCATCACCATCGGCAGCGACACCAATGCGGCGACCGAGGTGGCCGCGCTGAGGGTCTTGAGGCTGCCCTTGGTGGACAGACCCAACAGTGCCTTGAACATCCAGAAGAAGTTGCTGTTGACGTGAAGCGCGAACATTGCGCCTGAAGCGATGGCCAATCCGATGACGACCGGGGCCACATTGAGGGAGCCGAGTATCGGGGCGATGATCCCAGCCGCGGTGATGGCGCCCACCGAAACCGATCCAATCGCGAGGTGGAGCACCGCGGCAATGAACCAAGCCAGCAGGATGGCGACGATCGCCGGTGCGCCGGCATCGGCGGAGAAGAGTCCGCCGAGCGTCTCGTCCAAGTTGGTCTCGCCGATCACCGCGCCGAGCGAACCGCCGACGCCGGTGATCAGCAGGATCTCGCCCGTGGTGTGGAAGCCCTCGTCCATGGTCTCGCGCGTGCGTTCGAGTCCTGCTCTGGACCGGAAGATCAGGTAGGCGCCCACCAGACCGATAAAGAGCGCAAGGTTGGCGTTTCCGAGGAACGCAATGAAGGAGTTGGAGAAGTCGAAGAGTTCGGCGAAGGCACCGAACGCGATCAAGACCAGGGGGACCAGGATCGGGAGTAGTAAGACCAGTAGCGGCAAGCTGCGGGTGGCGTCGGTACCTCCCCCTTGGTGGGCGCCCGCGCCCGCGCCGGCGCCGGTGCCGGTGCCTCCGTCGGAACGTGTTTCGGTGTCGACGGTGGCGGCCTCGCCGCGGACGGCCTCCGCCTCGGCGGCGAGCGCCAGCTCGTGGGCCTCCTGCTCGGCCATCGCCTCGTCGACGTCTTCGTCCGACTCCGGCTTCCATAGGCGGCCGCGCAGCAGTAGGCGCATGATGAGGCTGGTGAGGAGGGCCGTGACGGGGCCGATCACCATCCCGTACAGCAGCCAGGTGCCCAGCGGCACTCCGAGTAAACCGGCGATGGAGATCGCGGCCAGGCCGGGTATGACGAATACGTACCCAGCGAAGATGCCGGCGCCGAGAGCGGACGCCATCAGCGGGAGTCCGTTGCGCTTGATGTACGGCGCGGCCGAGCGGGCCACGGGCGAGGCCAGCACGACCTGCACGTCGACATAGATCGACGGGAGGATGGTGGAATGCAATAGGGCGAGCGCGTACGGGAGCCGGGTGGCTCCGATTGCGCGGACGAACACATTCAGCAGCCGGTGAAACACTCCTGCGGCATGGAGAAACGCTCCGATCAGCACGCCGAACCCGATCAATAGTCCGACTTCGGCCATGATTTCGCCGAAGCCCGTGGCGATCGCCTCGATCGTCCCGGTGAAGCCCACCCCGGAAGCCAAACCGAGGTACAGCGAGGCAACCAGCAACGAGATCACCGGGTCGACTTTGAACCGGATGATCAAAACGACGGCCAGCACAATGGCGATGGCTGTGTGGAGAGCAACCACGGCGGGCTCCTGCATTCTGGGCGACAAAAGCGAGGGACCAACGCCTGCGCGAGCAGGGCGTGATCACAGCCTAAGTTGGGCCGCCGATCTTGGCGAGGGGGAGATGTAGGGAAGAGGCCGGGCTCGCACTCGAGCCCGGCCATCTAGCTCCAACCAAGCGTGCAGAATCGGCACCTTAGTCGTCGACGCGATTACTGACGATCTTTCCGTTGTCGGCGTCGATCTGTACCTGCCGCTGTTGGGATCCAACCACCACATCGGCCTCCCATAGGGTGCGGCCGTTGTCCTGGTCAAGGCTCAGGTCGCGGATCTCGGCACCATCCACCTCACCTTCCACGGCTCGGACGGCGCGCTTATAGCTGACCGCGGCCTGGGCGAACTGCTGGTTCTCGGCCCGGTCTTCGGCGTCGGGACGATCGTCGGTGGGCCCGGAGACCAGCCGCTCCCCCGAGGCGTCGGTCCGCAGTTGCTGCTCCTCGCCCGCCCCGGACACCACGTGCACCTCCCAGCCGTTCCGCTCAGACTCAATCGAGACGACCGTTCCCTTGGAAACCTCTTTCAAACCGAGCCCACCCGCCGCCAGCAGCGCATCGTTGCCCTGCGCGTTCGTCGTCGACTTGGCACCCGGCGTCGCGGATGGGGATGCGGTCGGTGAAGCAGACGTCGTGGGGGTCGGCTCGGCGGCCGGCTCACTGGCTGAAGTGTTCGAGGCCGGCGGCGGGGCAGACGTGGGGTCAGCGCCCGAGCAGGCGACGGCGGAGAACATCACAGCGGTCACGGCGGCCAAGGCCAGCGGCTTGCGAAGGGCGCTCATCGAAACGTTCATAGTTGAAACTCCTGTTGCGGTTGTATCGGATTCGATGCCACTACTTCACCGCGCACAGATGACGCGTCTCTGACGTAAACCTGAAGGTGTTGTCAGCTACGGGTTGCCCGCCGATGGCATCATGACAACCTGAGGGGAGTGGGATGTCTGGGTTCCTGAAGTGGTTTGACAAGCCCACGACGGCGGAACGGTTGGCGCGGTTGGACTTGCGCGCCGACATCCTCGCCGCTGCGCAAGCCATGGCGTCTGACCAGCGAACAGACCCGCAGATTGCACGGCTAGCAACCTCATTGAGCCAGACGGAGACCGTCCTGCGGATGATGGACGGCCGGCATCGCAGCGAGCGCGGCCTGCTGGTCCTGACCGACCAGCGGGTGTTCTTCCGCTCGCGGCACAGCCCCGGGCCCGTCGCCTTCAGCGTGTGGCTGGCCGAGATCGATTCGATCGAGGGGTCCACGCACAGGGTCGTCGGCACGGTGCGGATCACCTCGGCAGACGGTCACCTGGTGATCGACGACATCCTCGGAACCCAAGGCGAGATGCTCGCCGACGAGGCTCGTGAGGCCATGCGCGGGCGATCCGCCCCCCAGCGGGACCCGCTGGAAGTGCTGAGCGAACTGCGAGTCCTCCGGGACCGTGGCGAGATCACCACGAGCGAATTCGAGACTCGCAAGTCCGAGCTCTGGGGCGGCATCTGATGGACGCGTCCGACGTGCTGACCCTGGTGCTCGTGCTGGTCGGCGTCCTCGCGCTGCTCGGGGTAGCCGTCATCGGGTTCGTCATGTGGCGCTACCGCATCCCCCCGCGCGGGCTGGTTGCGATGATCGGCGCTCTGGTCTACCTGGTGAGCCCGGTCGACGTGTTGCCTGAGGTGCTGCTTGGACCGATCGGACTCCTCGACGATGCCGGCGCAGCCACCGCCGCAGCGGTCTTCGTCTACAAGCTCGTGACG
>DASQLS010000166.1:0-4261 GCA_035629915.1 Candidatus Limnocylindrales bacterium
TTGGGTGGCTTCTCGGCGCGTCTGACCCGCGCCCAGCTCGGCGCGCTCGGCCGAAACCCTGCGGTCGCGACGATCCTGCCCGACGAACAGGTCGATCTTGGCGACGTGATGTCCGACATGGAAGCCGGGGGCGTGCGCACAACCGGCAACCCGGGTCTCCGCGTGCCCGCCGGCGTGCGCCGCGTCGGAGCACGTAACGCGGCCGTCATGGGCGTTCGAGGCGGTGGCCGAGTCAATGCCGACGTGGCAATCCTCGATACCGGCATTCAGCGCGACCACCCCGATCTCAACGTCGTCGGCGGCTTCAACTGCACAAGTCGCAATCGCACCAAGTGGGACGACAACAACGGCCACGGCACGCACGTGGCTGGCATCGTCGGCGCACTCGACAACAACATCGGCGTCGTCGGCGTGGCCGCCGGCGCCCGGCTCTGGTCGGTCAAAGTCCTCGATCGCAGCGGTCACGGCTCGGTGTCGTCGATCGTGTGCGGCATCGACTGGGTCACCGGTCAGCGCCAGCGTGGCGCGCCAAGCCGGCCCCTGTTCGAGGTGGCCAATATGAGCATCAGCTTCACGCTGCCAGGCTCGAACGATCGCGATTGCGGCCGGCAGCGCCATGACGGCGTGCACATGGCCATCTGCCGCTCAGTCAAGCGCGGCACCACCTACGCCGTCGCGGCCGGCAACGAGTCGCGCAACGCACGGCGCAACCGTCCCGCCGCCTACGACGAGGTCATCACCGTGTCGGCGATGGCCGACTACGACGGTCGACCCGGCGGTCGAGGCAAGGCCTCCGATTCGTGCCCCTACTGGAGCGCCGAGCCCGACGATGCGTTCGCCCGATTCAGCAACTATGGAGCGGACGTCGACCTGATCGCGCCCGGCAAATGCGTCCTCTCGACGTACATCCGCGGCCGCTATGCCTGGATGAGTGGCACGTCGATGGCCTCGCCACACGTCGCCGGCGCGGCCGCCATCTACCGCTCGATGTATCCGCGGGCCACTCCCCACCAGACCCGCCTCGCCCTGCAGGCCGTCGGCACGCTCGACTGGCGCACCTCGTCCGACCCCGATCGCGGCGCGCACGAGCGTGCGGTCTGGGTGGGCAACTTCAGGGCAATGCCCGATTTCGGCATGAGCGCGCGAAAGCACGACGGTTCGGCAGGCGCCGGCCAGCGCTTCGCCATCGATGTGACTCTCAGTCGAGTCGGCGGCTTCGCCGATCCGGTCGCGGTCAGCCTGGTCGAGCCACCTACCGGGTTCTCATCCGGCCAGGCGGTCATCGGCGGGTCGACCGGCGCGCTCGAGGTGCGCCTCGGTGACGACGTCGATCCGGGCCAGCACACGCTCACCGTCAAGGCCATCGCCGCCGATGTCGAGCGAAACGTCACCCTCCAGGTCACGGTCGCCGGTGATCCGCCCAGCGCGTCGTTCGTGTCGCCGGCGGCGGGAGTGACCAGTCAATCGGCAGCCACTACCCGCGTTGGCTGGGTTGAAACGCCCGGTGACGCGCCGATCGCCACGCGACAGGTTGAGCGCCAGTCGGCGCCCATCACCGAGACCAGCACGTGTGACGAATCCGGGTTCGTGACCGACTACTCGTACGGCCAGATCGAGGCGCCCACCGAACAGCTGCGCAGGGGCTTCTGCTACCGCTGGCTGCTCACCTTGACCGACACCACCGGCGCCGAGGTGACTGTCTCTTCAGGGACCGTGCTCGTCGACTAGCGCCAGTGGCCAATCGCCGGCCGCTCAGCTCGCCGCCGCGTCGACCTCCGCCAGGAAGTCGCCTACCAGCCGGTTGAACTCCTCGGGACGCTCCAGGTTGACCATGTGCGCCACGCCTTCGAAGACGTGGCTGCGGGCACCCTTCACGTCCGCGGCCAGCTTCTCGCCAGTACGAAGCACCGGCTGCTCGTCGAACGTGCCCCAGATGAACAGCGCCGGCATCGTGATCCGGTCGAGCAGCTGCGCCGCCGGCACCTCGGGCTGGATGGGCTGGTTGGCGGGCTGATCGGCGCGGTAGTTGTCCATGTTCCAGTCGATCATCTGGCGACGCAGCGCGGGATCGACACGGTCGGCCGGCTGACCCGGGCCGTCGGTCCAGACCTGCGTCTCCAACTCGACGAGTGGCTCCCAGTCCTTGGCCTCCTCGAGTCGCTCCATCTCCGGCCACAGGGCCTTGAGGCGCGGGTCCTCGTCGGGCTCGAAGCCGCGCAGGCCGCCGGCAACCCACGTCAGCGAAGTGACTCGCTCAGGGTTCTCGACCAGGAAGTCGGTCGCGATCATGGAGCCGCGCGACAGGCCGAGCAGGTGCGTGCGCTCCACGCCGACGTGATCGAGCACCGCACGAAGATCGTCGCGGTTCGAGTACGGGACGTCTTCGACCAGCGTCCGGCCGAAGCCGCGCGTGTCGTAGCGGATGATCCGATGACGGTCGCGCCACGCCTCGACCTGCGCGTCCCACATGCGCAGGTGCGCGACTCCGGCATGGATCAGGGTAAGTGGCGATCCCTCCCCTTCCACCTCGTAGTACAGGCGCGCCCCGGGCGCGTCGATGAAACCCGATTCAGCGGTCATCCGACATCTCCTCCAAGGTGCCCCAGCGCTGCGGTAAGGGCACGCTCCACGGTCTTGGCATTCGACTCGGCGAGCTCGGCCGGCTCCGATCTGACCATGTCCGGCGGGTCGAGGAACTCGTCTGGCGGCGGCGATTGATCAAAGCGCGCCGATTCGGCCAGCCAGCGACCGCGCCACGCCTCATCCGTTTGGTCCGGCGGCTCGCGATGGGCCTGCGCCAACCAGACGAGCGACCACGACCGCGGCACGACCCGGTACGCGTCGTAGCCGCCGCCACCGGTCGCGAGCCAGCGGCCGCCGGCGTGCTCGTGGGCGATCCGGTCGAGCAGGGTCGTGGCGGCGCGGTAGGCACGCGTCGTCAGGCGCAGGTGCGCCAGCGGGTCGTTCACGTGCGTGTCGCAGCCGTGCTGGGTGACGAGGAACGTTGGCTTGAACGCGGCAGCCAGCGCGGGCAGAGCCCACTCCACAACCGCGATCCACGATCCGTCGCCCGTCAGCGGTTGGACCGGCACGTTGACCTTGGTGCCCAGTGCCGCCGGGCCGCCGAGCTCCTCGACGAAGCCGGTCCCCGGGAAGAGCGCCATGCCCGTCTCGTGGATCGAGAAGGTGAGCACCTCCGGGTCGTCCCAGAAGAGCGCCTGAGTGCCGTCTCCGTGGTGCACGTCGAGGTCGACATAGAGCACGCGATGGCCGGCGTCGCGAGCTCGCGCGACGCCCAGCGCGACGTCGTTGTAGATGCAGAAGCCGGACGCGCGGGCGGCCATCGCGTGGTGCAGGCCACCGCCGGGATTGAAGGCGTGCTCCGCCTCACCGGCAAGGATTCGATCGACCGCGTCGATCGAGCCGCCGGCTATCGTGGCCGACGCCTCGTGCATGCCTTCGAACGGCGGGCAGTCGCCAGGGCCAATTCCGTTGGCCGGCGAACGCCACGGATCGTCCGAGAACTCGCGAACCGTGTCGATGTAGTCGGGAGTGTGCAGCCGAGCCAGCTCGTCGTCGGTCGCCAGCCGCGGCTCGACGAAGCGCTCGGCGCCAGCCGTGCGCATCAGATCGATCGAGGGCGGGAAGCGTCGCGGTGTCAGCGGATGCTCGGGACCGAAGTCGTAGCTCAGGTTCACGTCGCCGAAGACGACCAGCGGCTGCACCGTGTCGGTCACGCCGGAGCGTTCTGCCAGCCAGTCTCGGAAACGGCGTCGTGCCACGCCTCGGCCGCGCCACGGCCGCTGTCGAGCAGCGCGGCGTAGCGGCCGACGAGCTCGGCGAACGCGCCACCGTCAGCGTCGGGCATCTCGAGCACGGTCGCCTCTTCCGGCTGCGTGGCCGACGAGCCCGGTTCGGTGACGACGATCAGCGCGGCGCCGTGGTATCTGGCGGCGGACGTGGCGACGTCGAGTGCCTGCTCGTCGAGCGGCTCGGCCACGACCAGCACCTGGCACTCGGCCAGGTAGCGCAGACCAAGATCGATGTCGGCCGCGTCCAGGCGTGGCAAGGGCGACTGTTCGGCGCCATCGATGTCAACGGCCGCGTCCGAATCCGACGAGCGCGGCGTGGTTCCGGCCGGATCTCGCAGCAGGGCCGCGTGGCCGATCCCGGCGCGCCCAAGTTCGATCGCAACGGCATCTCCGTCGGCGTCATCGCCCACGCTGCCGACCAGCGCGACACGACCGCCGGCGGCGGCGGC
>DASQLS010000167.1:0-3744 GCA_035629915.1 Candidatus Limnocylindrales bacterium
GTCTCGTCGAGCGGGACGTCACCGCTGGACAACCAGTCGAACAGCGGGCCGGGCTGGTCGTTCTCGTCCGCGATGAAGCCGTCCACCGACACCGTGCTGTACATGACCACCTTGCCCATGGGCTCTCTCCTCTGCTCGGGAAGTGCCCATAGTGGCGTCTCGGGAGTGGCAAGTCTTGTAAGAAGTCAATCGGCTGGCAGCGGTCCGACGTCGAGCGGAAGGCCGGGATGTTCGCGCAGGAACGTCTGCTGGGACGTCGCCCGAAGTCCTTGGTCGACAGGCGCAGTTTCTCGCCTGTGGAGCACGCGCTCCCGATGTGGCGCCGGTGCACCTGGTGCAGCTGGATTACATCCGGCGGTATCGCGACTGGAGGATCGCGAACACGCCGAAGGCGCCGAATCCGAGCGCCGCCGCCGTGAGCAGAAACCTGCCGAACGGCTGCGCCAGGATCGTCTGCATGGCGCCGTCCAGGCCCTGCTTCTGGCGGTCGAGCGTCAGCGTCGCATAGCTGAGCAGGCCCCCCACCAGGCACAGGGCCACCCCCTTGGCGATGTATCCGATCTGGCCCAGTCGCGCCACGCTCTTGCGGGCAACGGGGGACATCGAGGAAGTGTCGATCTCCTCAGCGAAGGATTTCTTCACGCCCTTGACCACGTTGGCCGCACCGACGGCGATGATGATGAGCCCAGTGACGACGACGATCACCTCGCCGGCGGGCCACGCCAGCACTCCTGAGGTGGCTTGCTTCTGAGTCTGCGAGCTCGACGATCCCGAGCCCAGCGCGAACGTAGCGGCGCTGATTCCCAACGCGGCGTAGATGATGGCCAGCAGTCCGCTGCTGAGCTGCTTCCGAGCGCGCTTGGCCGCTTGACGATTGCGATAGCCCCAGATGGCTTCACTGGCCTGCCAGAGCGCGAGCGCCACCAGGCCGACCGCAACCAACCACAGCAGGAGCTTGCCAAATGGCTGATCCGCCACTGTTTTCAGCGCCCCGGAGGTGTCGGCGCTCTTGCTGTCCGACGCGCTCCACGCAATCTGCACCGCCAACCAGCCAATCAAGAGATGCACGACGCCGTACGCGACAAGCCCGGCGCGAGCGAGGATCTCCAGCGTCGCGCTGTCGCCGGCCTGCTCGGCCATGCCGCTGGCATTGGTTCGCATTGCTGGGGCCCCTCCGTTTCGGCGCCGAGTGTAGCGTCCAGCGCACAGCGCAACCCACGAGGAGCAAACCCGTAAGCTGGTCCTTCAGCGGACGCGCAAACCGACGGTCGGCGACGTCGGCGCGTCCGACAGCCGAACGTCAACCGGAACAATTCGCCGGCGCCCTGGCTTACCGGCATCGCGCTCGCCGAGGCCCTACGCGACCGCAGCGCCTACCGGCGAGCTCAACGCGGGAACGGCGGCTGCGGCGTAACCCGGTTGAACTCTCCATAGATCGGGCCGTTCGTTCACCATGAAAGGTGCCCGCCGACTGCCGCTTGGCAGCCTCCCGGCTGGGTTGTTCCGATCACGCTCAGCGCAGGCGCGCCATTCCCGGTGTTTCGAGCGCTGGTCGACGGCCGGTCGGTGGTACCGCGATCGGCGCCTACGGAGTCACCCTGACGGGCCGCGCGCGCGTCCTCCACGGCCTATCGAAGCGCGTTGCCTCGCCGGGGACGACGGCGACCCCGAGCTATGGCCCCATCGGCACCCGCCAGTCTGCCCAACCGCCGGCGGCCGGTGGACGTCCCGGCTTGGCCGCACCTGGAAACAGCCACGCATCGGGAGAGCTCGCAGGCAGAGTCGGCTGAAATCGACGAACGAACCGCCTAATATAGGGGCCCAAGCCGAGGAGGCACGAGATGTTCGATCGTGAGGTGTCGCGTCCTGCTGTGTCCTTGCCTGTGAGCGAGAAAGCACGCGCGACGGACGCACCGACTGGCCGGGTAACGGGGTCGCGTACACCGGTTGCGACGCCTGCTGTCGGGCGCGACGACGCGCTGGGCACGGCGTTGGCTGCAAGTGTCCTGCAACGCGTCATATCCCCCCGGGGGCCCCGGGGGCAGCTGACGCAGCTGGAGACGCTGGAGGCGAGGCTCGACGCCGTGCAGGAGCGTGTCTTCGATCTTGAGCATAATCTGGTAAACGTGTTGCACGGACCGGAGTCGGGCCCCCGCTCGAACGAGGACGGGCATGGCTTCGCAGCCCCCCTGCGAGGTTGATGTCGATCCAGGATCGCGCGCTCAGCGTGCGTGCGACGCGTTGAACGGCATCGAGTCGCCCAAGCCGCTCCATTGGCGCCGCCGCGGGCACCTTCAGACGATGGAGCTTCATTCATTCGCAGTCCACGCCGTCCGCACCTTCGGGCAAGTCGTCTGGCGGCAGCACGCGGCCTAACCCGGTTTTCCGGACGAACTCTCCATAGACCCCAGTATCTGCAGTAGTCGACGTTCTGGGTCCTCCATGCGCCGATTATCCGTCCCTCGTCAGGCTGCCGCTTTCGCCTGAAGGGACTAGCCCTCGTCGAGCTCCGCGGGAAGCGCATAGGAGGATGCGGGAGGCCAGGGAGCCGACGGCGCCGGCCTGTGGGGTGTCGGCTATGGCGGCGGATGTTTCGCCGGCAAGGCGGATTTCGCGACACGCGAGCTCGAGGCCGCCACGGCGACGATTGCGTGGCGTCGCGAACGCGCCGATGCGACAGTCGCGAGCGACTCACGGATCGCTCACCCAGGTGCCAGACTGATTTCTGTTGAATATCGCTAGAGAAGAGCGTGGGCGCGCTACGTGGGGCACGTACCTGCGAGCGCAAATTGTAGTTTGGCTACCAAGCCATTGTGTCGTTGAGGCGGAAGTGGGTAGTGGTTAACTATCCCAATGAGATGAGGCTGTAGATGTCGGACGCAACGCTGCATGAGGACAACGACACACCGAAGGCCAGTGCCGCCGATATCAAGCGCTGCGATGCGGACACAATCGGTCGCCCGACGGATGCCCAGATGGCCGACGTCCCGGAGGCGTCGAAGGCTGCCAGTTGAGCTCATCGCCCTGAAACGGGGCGTTGATCGGACGTGAATTTTCTCGACCCCCGTGTCACGGGGGTCGAGTCTGTGCCACGCCCCCCCGCGCCGCCGTCAGCCGATCTTCTCCGCGAGCTCGACGATGATTCCCGCCGGGCCGCGCACGTAGCAGAGCCAGTAGCTGTCTGGACCTCTCTGTGGCCTCAGTGCCGGCTTGCGTGTTGGACGAGCAGGGCGATCTGGACGCGGTTGTCGACGTCGAGTTTGTCGAGCAGGCGCGAAACGTGGGCTTTGACGGTCGCGACGGAGAGATGCAGTGCGGCTGCGATCTCGGCGTTGGCGTGGCCTTGGCCGACGGCGAGGGCGACGTCGCGCTCGCGTGGGCTGAGCGTGCCGAGGCGTTGGCGGGCGTTGTCGGTGCGGGCACCGGCGTCGGAGTCGCCGGCAACGAGCGAGATGAGCCTGCGGGTGACCGTGGGGGACAGCATCGCGTCTCCGGCGTGGACGAGCTCGATCGCGCGGACGATCTCCGCCGGCGCGGTGTCCTTGAGCAGGAAGCCGTCGGCGCCGGCCTGCAGCGCGCGTAGCACGAGCTCGTCGGCGTCGAAGGTGGTGAGGACGACAATGGCGGGCGGGTCGGGCTGCGCCGCGAGCAGGCGGGTCGCCGCGATGCCGTCGAGCTGTGGCATGCGGATGTCCATGAGGACGACGTCGGGCCGGTGCAGGTCGACCGCCGGGAGTACTTCGC
>DASQLS010000168.1:0-2974 GCA_035629915.1 Candidatus Limnocylindrales bacterium
GCCGCTGGGGCTGCCGATGTTCATGCACTGGCCCGACGAGGCGAACGACCATCCCGACACGATCGGCGACGTCGGGCCGGTCAGGCATCGCGTCAGGCCCGACGGCATCAGCTGGGTCGAGGTCGGAGACGAGGCGACGACGCGCGAGTGGCTCGGGCCGGGCCTCGCCGACATGGACGTCCGCTTCGTAGATCGGCCGGCCGGCTTGTACGCCGTGGGCATCGCCATGCCGGACGGCGAGATCATTATCCGGCGCGATCCGCCGCCGCTGGCACTGGCGCGCTTCTACACGCCGTAGCGGGCGACGAAGTCGGGCCACACGGCACGCGGCAGCTCGAGCTCCAGCTCGTCGCGGATGGGAATGTCATCAAGGCCCAGGACCGGGATCTCAGGTTTCAGATGCTGGCGGGCCCATGTTGCATTGCCGCGGTGAAGTGCGAGGAGCACGAATCCGCGCCGCTGGTAGAAGCGCAGCGCGTGCAGGTTGTCGTTGGTCGTGATCAACCAGAGTCGTTCCAGCGGCCGTTTCAGAGCTACGGACACACAGCGCGCGACGAGAGCACTCGCGATGCCGCGATTGGTTCTGAGACTTTCGAGGACGGCAATTTCCATGCTGCCCGGGTCGATCCGATAGCTGGCGTAGCCGAGCCACTCGTCGCCTTCAACGGCCACGAGGCCATCGAGGTCGGTGATGTCCACCAGCTCTCGCATGCGTGCCATTCGAGTCGAGCCCCAGCTCGAGGTCAGCGTTCGGGAAAGCCTGGGCTGGTCCGCCGGTGAGAGCTCGCGGATGATCATGGCCGAGAATCGGGCACAGACAACGTCGGCCGACTAGGACCGTTCCTCGATGACGATGTCCTGGGCGCCTTCCCAGAGCGCACGGCGGCCCATTTCCTTGAGCTGCTCACGCCCGTCGGTGATCGTCGCGAAGTGATTGCCGGCCAGCTGGCCGAGCTTGGACGAGAAGTCGCACGCGCCGTACGCGATCAGGATCTCGCCCTCGGAGATGTCGCCGGTGTAGACGATGATCTCGCCCGGGGCCGGATGCGACGTGTGGTTCTCGTAGCCGACCGGCAGCTTCTCGTCCCCGAACGGGATCCAGCAGCCCTCGCCGCTCCACTTGCAATGGATGAGCTTCGAGCGCAGCGGGAGCATGCCGCGGATTGCCTCGATCGTGAGCGGGGCTTCAGGCTCCCAGCGAGCGCTAAAGTTCAGGTCACCGACGCGGATGCTTAGATCGCCCATGGCGGCAAGCGTAGCCCACGCCGGGCGCAGAGGGAGGCCGATGGAGGACGTTCCGACCATCTCGACACACGTCCTGGACACCGAGCGCGGGCAACCCGCTCAGGGCATCGAGATCCGGCTGTTTCGTGTCACGGAAGGAGCTTCGGAGCAGGTTGGCGGTGGCACGACCGACGCCGACGGCCGCATCCGGAATGTCCTTGGTGGACCGCTGACGGAGGGCGAGTACCAGCTCGAGTTCAGCGTGGACGGCCCGTTCTTCCGGCGCGCGGCGATCAATTTTGTCGTCAGCGACACGACGCGCAGCTATCACGTGCCGCTGCTCCTGGCGCCGTACTCGCTGGCAACATACCGCGGCAGCTGATGCGGCCATCGGCTCAGGCGCTGGGTGAGCTGTTCGAGAACGCTCCGCGTTTCGTGAACCGTTTGGTGGACTTTGCGGCTGCGTCGTGGGACGAGCTGTTCGACGAAGCGCAGCGGTTGGCGCTGGAGATGCCCGAGGACGAGCAGATCGAGCTGCTCGACGCGCACCCGCGGATCGGCGCGGCGGCCACGTCGGTGTCGGCGCTCTCGTACGCCGAACAGGGCTACGACAACGACGTTGGTACGGCCGAGCTGCAGGCACGGCTGGACAGACTCAACGAGGCCTACGAGGACCGATATGGGTTTCGATTCGTGGTCTTTGTCAATGGCCGCTCGCGAGCCCAGATCGCCGACGTCATGGAAGCGATCCTGGAAACGCCGGAACTGTCGCCACGAGACTCCGAGAAGGAACGCGGGCTCGAGGACGTGATCGCCATCGCATCTAGCCGCCTGCCAAAGGTGACGAACGTAAGGAGGGTCGATGAAGGCCGAGATCTACTACGGCAAGGCTGATGTCGCGACCTATCGCACCTATGCCTCGCCGCTGACCGACATCACGCCCATCCCCGAATCGAGCTTCGAGGGCAGATCGAACACCCTCCTGGCGGCCGAGATCGAGGTCCAGGTGCTCGGCACTGCGTTCATGGCCGCGTACACCGAAGGCGACAACCGGTTGGTCGTGGCCACCGACACGATGAAGAACTTCATCCACCGTGAGTCGCTCGCTTTCGATGGAGCCACGCTCGAGGAATGGCTGCTGTTCATCGGCCGCCGGTTCCTGGAGACGTATCCAGACATGGAGCGGCTGCGCGTCAACGGCGTCGAGATCCCCTTCGAACCCGCTCTCGTACCGGCGGCCGATGGCGACGGCTTTGAGTCGAGCGAGGTCCTCTTCGCGCGCCAGCACGGCGACCGTTCGAATGCCCGGCTCGAGCTTGGTCGCTCGTCGGACGGAAGCGTCGAGGTTACGGACCTGGCTGCGGGACGGCAGGGCCTGCAGCTGATGAAGGTCACCGGCTCTGCCTTCGCCGACTTTGCGCGCGACGAGTACACGACCCTGCCCGAGCGACGCGATCGCCCGCTGTACATCCACATGGACATCGGCTGGCGCTACGGCAGCCCGGCCATCGGCGTCGCCGCCGATCACGCCCAGTACGTGTCCGGCGAGCAGGTCGCCGATCTGGCCGCGGCCGTATTCCATCGCTTCGTGAGCCTCTCGATCCAGCACCTCGTCAACGAGATCGGCACGACCATGCTCGAGCGCTGGCCGCAGCTGGCCGAGGTCTCGTTCGAGTCTCAGAACCGGTTGTGGGACCTCGCCGTGACAAGCGAGGACGATGAGCGCCTCAAGGTCTACTGCGATCCTCGC
>DASQLS010000169.1:0-2964 GCA_035629915.1 Candidatus Limnocylindrales bacterium
GCAGACCGCTTAGGCTGGATGGGTGCTGCCGCGCGGCCAGCTGCTGGCGATCTCCGTCTACTGGTTCGGGATCAACATGCTGTGGGGCGGCTACGAGATCTTCGGCCAGTGGAAGGTCGAGTCGCTCGTCGGCGTCCCGACGCGCGGCACGACGATGGGCCTGCTCGAGCTGGGCGCCGCGCTGGTCGCGATCGTCGTCCAGCCGACGGTCGGTTCGATCAGCGACTACCTGACCTCGCGCTGGGGCCGGCGCAAGCCATTCATCTTCGTCGGCGGGCTGCTCGACCTGGTCTTCATCATCGGCATCGCGACGTCGCAGTCGCTCCTCTCGCTGGCCGCGTTCCTGCTTCTTCTCTCCTTCAGCTCCAACTTCGCCCAGGGCCCGTTCCAGGGCTACGTGCCCGATCTCGTTCCCGAGCGCCAGGTCAACCTCGCCAGTGCCTTGGTCGGCCTGATGCGGCTGATGGGCGTGATCGTCGGCGCGGCATTGATCTCGACCGGTGCGACGACCGGCGACTACGCGGTTCCGCTGGTGCTGATCGGCGTCATCGAGGCCGCGCTCGCGCTGATCACGGTCGCGACAGTTCGTGAGGGGCCGCAGGGACGGCCTCGTGATGGGCGCTCGTGGACGCGGATCGCGCTGGAGACGTGGGGCCTCGACGCCCTGCGCGAGCGCAGCTTCGTGTTCATGACCCTCACCCGGCTGCTCTTCCTGATGGGGCCGGCCGTGTTCGTCAATCTGAGTCTTTTCTACGTTCGTGATTCGCTCGGTCAGAGCGGCGCCGACCTGACCACGTGGCTGACGCTCGGGACGGTGGCCCTGGCCGTCGGCACGATCGGTGGCACGGTCCCGTCGGCGTGGGTGGCGAGTCGCATCGGCCGCAAGCGGGTCGTATGGCTGTCGGCCCTCGCCGCCGCGGTCGGGATCCTGCTCGTCTCTCGCGCCCAGGCCCCGGTCGAGGCCATCCCAGGACTCGTGCTGCTGGGCATCGGCTCGGGCGGCTACGTGGCCATCGACTGGGCGCTGATGACCTCGACCATCCCGCGTGTCGCATCCGGTCGCTACATGGGCCTCGCCAACATCGCCAACTCGATCAGCGGGCCGTTGGCGCTGATTATCGGCGGCCAGATCCTCGACCAGGTGACCGCCGGCGCCGGACTCGAGGCAGCACCGCGTGCGGCGATCATGACCGGGATCATCTTCCTCGGCGCTGCCTGCCTGCTGCTCATTCCCGTCCGGCCGCGCGTGGAGCCACCCGGCGACCTCCAGCTCGCTGTCGAGCCGGCCGTTCCGGCGGCGCCGTAGGGTCACGGCCTACACTCGGCCGATCGACAGCTTGAGCAGCAAGACAACCAGCGCCGCCGGCGATGCGGTGCTCGAACCGACCCTCGACCCGGGTGTCGCCGGCGTTCGCGAGCCGGTCGTCCACGCGCTCGGCAGGCCCACCCGCGAGCTGCCGCTCAGCCAGCTGCTGACGCTCTCGATCTACTGGCTGGGCATCAACGCCATGTGGACCGGGCTGCACGTCATCGTGCTCCCGAAGCGCATGGAGGCGCTGTTTGGACCGGCATCGGCCGGCTTGGCGCTGGGCCTGATCACCGTGGCGGGCGTGATCACCGCAGTGCTCGTCCAGCCGACCGTCGGCGCCATCTCCGACTACACCGTCTCGCGCTGGGGCAGGCGCAAGCCGTACATCGTCATCGGTAGCCTGCTCGACGTGATCTTCCTGTGGGCGGTCGCGTCGGCCGAGACGTACGTGGCGATCGTGATCGCGCTCGTCCTGCTCCAGTTCTCGTCCAACTTTGCACAGGGACCGTTCCAGGGCTACGTGCCCGACCTCGTCCCGGCCAGGCAGGTCGGCCGAGCCAGCGCACTGATGGGCATCATGATCATCCTCGGCGGCATGGCCGGCGTGGGCATTGCCGCGATCGGGTACCTGCAGCTTCAGCCCGAGATGGCCGAGCCAGCCGTGCGGGAAATCCTGTTCTGGCCGACCGTCGCGCTCGGCTTCGTCGAGGTAGCCACGATGGTCGTGCTCGCCTTCACCGTTCACGAAGGTCGAGCGGCTTCGCCGCGCGACGGGCGCTCATGGTGGCGCATCGGCCTGTCTGCGTGGGGGACGGACATCCTGCGCGAGCGCTCATATGTCTGGCTGCTCGTGTCGCGCCTGTGCTACCTGGCCATCCCGGGGGTGATCACGGCGTACGCCGTCTTCGTGCTCGAGCGCTCGTTCAACCTGCCGCCCGCGGTCGCGGCGCCCTTCCTGCTCGTGAACGGCTTGATCGTGGCCATCTCAACGGCACTGGCGACCATTCCGGCCGCTCGGCTCTCGGATCGGATCGGGCGCAAGAAGGTGATCTACGTCGCGTTCGCGTTGGCCGCCGTGGGCGTGGCCGGGCTCGCCCTGGCACCGACGCTCGAGCTCGCGCTCCTGTCATTGATGCCAATCGGCTTCTCGGCCGGGGCGTTCCTCGTCGTCGACTGGGCGCTGCTCACCGACATCATCCCAAAGGCCAGCTCCGGCCGCTACATGGGCATCTCGAACGTGGCCACCGCATCGTCAGGCCCGGTAGGCCTGGCTCTCGCCGGCGTGGTGCTGTTCCTGGTGACGCGTGCCGGGTTGCCCACTCCGGACTCGCCCGATCTCGAGTCGACTCTGCTCGGCGCGGCGCCTCGAGCGGCGATCGGGTCGATGCTGATCTTCGTTGCCATCGCCGCGTGGGCGTTGCGCAAGGTCGACGAGACGCGGCGCGAGGACTGAGCCCTAGCCTGGATGCGACGCGTTTGCGGCGCGTTCGATGACGATCTCGCCGAGCGTGTCCCGCTCGGTCAGGACAACGACCGACTGGAAGCCCTCAGCCGCCATGTCGACCAGTGCCGCTGCCATGCGCCCGGTCTGGTCGGAAACGACACTCTCGGCCACGACACGGTCCGGTCGGGAGGCGTTGCGCTGGCGATAGATG
>DASQLS010000170.1:0-3218 GCA_035629915.1 Candidatus Limnocylindrales bacterium
CAATGTCTCGCCGTGCCTGCTGAGGTCGGGTGGCAGCTGCTCGGGAGTGCGCTCGGGAATCAGCCGTGGACCGAGCAGGACCACCGCCACGATGCCGCTGATGAGCAGCGGAATACCAGCCAGGGCGAACTCGAAGAAGCCGAAGCCGGCAGCTCCGGCCTCGATGGCCGCCTCGGACACGATCACGTTCACGGGCGTGCCGGTGAGTGCCAGCATCGACCCCGCATGGGCGCCGAACACGAGCGGAATGAGCAGCTGCGACGGCAGGCGCCCGGTGCGCACCGCGAGCACCACGACCACCGGCAGGAGTGCCGCGACCGCGCCGTTCACGCTGATCAGGGCCGTGATCGCGGCAACGAGGAGCATCGTCAGGACCACCAGGCGGGTCCGGTCCGTGCCCGCCCGATCGAGCAGCTGCTGACCCGCCCAAGCGGTCACTCCGGACGCATCCAGCGCCTCGCTGATCACGAACAGCGAGGCGATGAACAGCACGGTCGGGTCGCCAAAGCCGGCCAGCGCCTCGCTCAGGTCGAGCACGCCGGTGGCCCACAGCGAAAGAGCCGCGATCAGGGCCACGATCCCGACCGGCACCCTGTTCGACACGAACAGGACCACGACCAGGCCAAGAATGGCGAAGCTGATCGTGATGTCGCTCATGAGCGGCGAAAGGGCTGCGCGACGTCAGTAAGGTGTCAGAACGTTATCGGGTAGCCGGGGCCGAGCGGCAGGCCGAGGATGAACCACAGGCTGAACAGGATCACCCACACGATCGTGATGACAGCCACGTACGGGATCATCAAGGCGATGACCGTGCCGATGCCCGCGTTCTTCTGGTAACGCTGAGCGATGGTCACCATGAACGGCAGGTACACCATCAATGGCGTGACAACGTTCATCGGTGAGTCGCCGACGCGGTAGGCCGCGAGAAGCGTCTGCGCGGGTACACCCTGGCCGTCGAACAGCGGAACGAAGATGGGCGCAAAGATGGCCCACTTCGGGACCAGCCCGGGCATGATGATGTCGAGGCCCAGAATGACCACGATCATCCCGAGCAACAGCGGCAGCGTGCCAATCGGACTTGCCTCGAGCGCCTGCGAGAGCATCGTCGCGATGACCGCCGGCATCTGGCTGTAGTTGAAGACGGCAATGAACTGCGCAATCATCAGCAGCATGAAGACGAGCCCGGCAAGGCCGGCGAACGTCTTCACGACAGCGTCGATCACGTCGCCCGAGTTCTTGAACGTTCCCGAGCCGTAACCGAACCCGATGCCGGCAACCAGGAAAGCCATGGTGATGATGAACATCAGGCTGTCCATGAACGGCGTGTTGCCGATGATGTCGCCCGTCACCGGGTCGCGCAGCGGCGCGCCGGGGAGCGCGGTCAACAGGATGATGATGACCGCCCAGACGAGCGTGGCGATCGAGGCGAACTTCAGGCCGCGGCGCTCGGCGGTGCGATCCTCGACCGCGTCGGCGTCGTCCTCGATGGAGATGCCACTTGCAGGACCGATCTGTGCCGGTTCCCACTTGCCCAACCGGCGCTCGACGATGCGCTCGGTGACGATGGCCGCAGTGATGGCCAGAACGATCGATGAGACGACGCTGAAGAAGTAGTTTGAGACGATCGTCTGCGGCGCCTGGTCGGTCAGGGTGAGCGCCTCGTTGGTGATCGCGACCACCTGGGCATCGACCGGCCCGGGAATGATGTTGACGCCGAAGATCGCGCCGACGCCGGCAAAGCAGGCGGCCATGCCGGCTAACGGGTGGCGGCCGACGCTGGCGAAGGCGGCAGCACCGAGTGGCACCAGGATCAGGTAGCCGGCGTCGGTGGCGACGCTCGACAGTACGCCGACGAAGATTAGAACCAGAGCCAGCGCCCGCCTGGGTGAAGCGGCCACCAGCAGCTTGATAAGCGAGGACATTAGCCCGGCGCGTTCGGCGACGCCGGCGCCCATGAGCGCGATGAACGCGATTCCGACCACGGCAAAGCCCGTGAAGTTCGGCACGAACGAGGTGAAAATGAAGCGGATTCCTTCGACCGAGAGAAGTGGTTGGACCGAGATGGTCCGTTCTTCGAGGTGGAAGTCGTCCTCGTATCCGGGTGCCGCCTCAAGGATCGGCTGAGTGGAGTCCTCGTAGTAGTCGGGCACGACGACCGGGTTGTCGGGCACGACAATCGTCTCGGTCACCGCGACGTTGAAGAAGGCGAGAACCGTCGACAGGACGATCACGCCGATGATCAGGAAGAGGAACATCATCACCGGGTGGGGAACCTTGTTCCCGACCCGCTCGATCACGCCCAAAAACCCGCCGCCGCTCGCGGGTTCCTCGACTCCGCCCGGGTCCTCCGAGGCGAGACTTTTCGCGGTCATAGGGTTCTCCCTCTCGTCAGCGCATCTGGCAGCATGTCGATCAGCGGTTGGTTACCTTCGTGGTGCCGAGAAGCTGGTGGCCAGCTCGACCAACAGCCGCGCGCCAAAGCCCGTGCAGCCGGGCGTGTGCCACGGACGGCCATCGGTGCTCTGGGCCGTGCCGGCGATGTCGATGTGCGCCCAGGGCACGTCATCGACGAACTCCTGCAGGAAGAGTGCTGCGGTGATCGCGCCGCCTTCGCCGTAGCCGAGGTTCTTCATGTCGGCGACGGGGGAGTCGAGCTGCTTGCGATAGCCGCTGTATAGCGGCAGCTGCCAGACCGGCTCGTCGGTCAGATCACCCGCGTCCTTGATCTGCTCGACCAGGCCCTGGTTGTTGCCGAACACGCCGGCGACCTCGGTGCCCAGCGCCCTCATGCACGCGCCGGTGAGGGTGGCAATGTCGATGATCGCGTCGTGACCGTCCTCGCGCGCCAGCACCAGTCCGTCGGCCATCACCAGCCGACCCTCCGCGTCGGTGTTGACGACCTCGATCGTCGTCCCGCCACGGATCGTGATCACGTCACCCAGGGCCATCGCGGTGCTCGACGGCATGCTGTCGGTGCACATCAAATACCCAGTGACCGACGTCTTGGCGCCGGTCTCCGCCAGCGCGGCGACTGCGGCGAGGATCGCCGCGGCGCCGGACATGTCGTTCTTCATCGCCGCGTGCACGGCATCGCCCGGCTTAAGCGCCAATCCGCCCGAGTCGTACATGATCCCCTTGCCGACCATCGCCAGGCGGCCGGTCGACTCGTCCGGTGAGTAGGTGAGCTTGATCAGCCGCGGCGGCTCGGCGCTGCCGGC
>DASQLS010000171.1:0-33890 GCA_035629915.1 Candidatus Limnocylindrales bacterium
TCGGCGCTCGAACGAATGGACGCGCGCCACGACGAGCTGGTCGACGGGGGCGCCGGCGCCGACGAGATCGTGTCTGCGTTGCGCCTCGAGGCAGACGAGCTGTCGAGCGTCGCAATGACCACCAACGCGACCATCGGCCGATTCGGCGCGCAGCTCATCGCCGACGGGAACCAGGATCCGGACGGTGGGCCGCTGCAAGTGCTGATGCACGGCGACTGCGGACCGTTGAGCTGCGGCATGATCGGCATCGGCACCGCGCTGCTCCACTCCCTCCTTGATCAGAGACGTGCCGTGCACGTTTGGGTCACCGACGCGGCGCCGAGCGCCGAGGGCAGCCGTATCAGCTCGCTGCAACTTGCCCAGGCCGACATTCCGCATACCGTCATTCCGGATGCAGCGGTGGCCTGGGTGCTCGCCAGCCGGCGTCTGGACGCGGTGCTGTTGCGTGGCGATCGGGTGTGCGCCAACGGCGATACCGGCGCTCTCGTCGGCAGCCTCAACGTGGCGCAGCTGGCCGGTCAGGCGGGCGTGCCGGTCAACGTTCTCGCGCCGCTCAGCGCGGTTGACGCGGCTGCCGCCGGCGGCCAGCAGATCAAGGTTCAGCTCGCGTCGGCGGCAGAGGTGCTGGCCGCGCGGCGCCTCGGGGAGGGCAGTGATCGGACTGACGACAGTGGCCGGCCGGTGCCGTTCGGTGTCCGCCTCAATCCAACGACGGACATCGTTCCGGCGGCTTCGATCAGCGCCATCGTCACCGAGGCCGGCGTGCTGACCGCCCCCTTCCGGGTCGGAAGCGCCTGATGGCGACCGCCACTCGGACCGGCGCCGCCGGCGTCCGCGATCGCGCGATCGACGTCAGCTCGACGCGGGACCGTGGCCTGTTGCGCGCATTTCTCGAACGTGACCGGCTGCGCGCCGCGTACGCGCTGTGCGACCTCGAGGACCGCGAGTTCGCGCGCACCAAGTGGGGCGTGGCCACCGAGCGCGGCGAGCCGATCGCGGTGGTGCTCGAGTACGGCGGCCTCACGCCGCAGCCGCTGTTCGTGATGGGCGACGCCGAGGGCATCTCGGCAATCCTGCGCGACGTCATCCGGCCGCGATTGGTCTATCTCGCTGCCGACGAGTCGCTGCTGCCGGCCGTCGAGGAGATCTACCGCATCGACAGCGGGCCGCAGATGATCCGGATGCGCGTCAACCGCCAGATGTTCGTGCCCGTCCAGGGGCCGGTCACGCGACTCGCCCCGGCCGACATCGTCGATCTCAACCGGCTCTACGGGCTCGGCTTCGCCGGCTGGCTGCCGTCCGAGGCGATCGCCACCGGCGTCTATTACGGCGTTCGCGTCGCCGGCCGGCTGGTGGCCGCGGCGGGCACCCATGTGATCTCCCCCACGGCGGCACTCGGCGTCGTTGGCAACGTCATGACGCACGTCGATTTCCGCGGCCGCGGCTACGCCAAGCTGACCACGAGCGCGGTGACCCAGGAGCTGATGCGCACCTGCGACGACGTGGTCCTCAACGTCCGCTCGGACAATCCACCGGCGATCGCGGCATACACCGGCCTCGGATTCCGCGACTACTGCCGCTTCGAGGAACGCCTTGCGCACCGTCGCGGCGGACCCTGGGATAGCATCGTCGCCCACTTCACGCGCGCCCTGATGCGCACCAAGGAGCCCCAGTGACGACCACTCAGCTTTCCCCATCCGACACCGCGCGCGACTTGCCGGCGCACGACGTAACCGACCTGGCGCTGGCCGCTGAGGGCGTCACCCGCATCGAATGGGCGGAGCGCGAGATGCCGGTTCTGCGGCTCATCCGCGAGCGCTTCGAGAAGGAGCAGCCGCTGGCCGGGCTGCGTGTCGGCGCGTGCCTCCACGTCACGACCGAGACCGCGAACCTGATGCGGACGCTCAAGGCCGGCGGTGCCGAGATCGCGTTGTGCGCGTCCAACCTGCTGTCCACCCAGGACGATGTCGCTGCCGCCCTGGTGGCCGAGTACGGGATCAGCGTGTTCGCGCGTCGCGGCGTCGATCGGGACGGCTTCTACAGGCACCTAAACGCGGTCGCCGACACTCATCCCCATCTGACTCAGGACGACGGCTGCGACCTCGTATCGCTCCTTCACCGCGAACGCACCGACGCCCTCAGTGGCGTGCTTGCCGGCACTGAGGAGACGACGACAGGGATCATCCGCCTGCGCGCGATGGCCGCGGACGGTGCCCTCAAGTACCCGGTCGTGGGCGTCAACGAAGCGAAGACCAAGCACATGTTCGACAACCGGTTCGGCACCGGCCAGTCAACCGTCGACGGCATTCTGCGCGCCACCAACGTCCTGCTCGCGGGGCGGCACGTGGTCGTGGCCGGCTACGGCTGGGTCGGCAAGGGGATCGCCTCACGGATGCGCGGGATGGGGGCCCAGGTCGCCATCGTGGAGGTCGATCCGATCGTCGCGATCGAGGCCTTCATGGAGGGCTACCAGGTCATGGCCGGCATCGACGCCGCCGCTTGGGGCGAGATCTTCATCACCGCTACTGGCAACCTGCACGTGTTCCGGCGTGAGCACTTCGAGCTCATGCCCAACGGCGCGATGCTCGCCAACAGCGGCCACTTCGACGCCGAAATCGATCTCGTCGCGCTTGGCGAGATGAGCGGCGGCCGTGTCCGCCAGCTGCGCCGTGACGTGAAGGAGTACGACCTGGGCGATCGCAAGCTGTACGTCATCGCCGACGGCCGGCTGGTCAACCTTGCCGCGGCCGAGGGCCACCCTGCGGCGGTGATGGACATGAGCTTCGCCAATCAGGCGCTGGCAGCCGAGTACGGAGCCAAGAACCATGCCAGCCTCGGCGCGCAGGTGCACATCATGCCCGCAGAGATTGACCGCGAGGTCGCCCGGCTCAAGCTCGAGGCACTCGGCGTGGAGATCGACACGATGACGCCAGAGCAGGTCAAGTACACCAACTCCTGGGACGCGGGCACCTAAGGCCGAATCCAACCTGCAGGCGCCGATTAGTTTCGGCGCCGGGATAGGTCTGATTGGTGAGGTGCAAGAGCAACCCGAAGGAGTGCGACATGACCCAGCTACAGACCAAGGCGGCCGAGGCGCAGACCCAGACGCTCGAGGTTCCCGGCGCCGTACTGACCTATGACGTCAGGCGCAATGACTCCACGACTGAGCCGCCGCTGTTCCTGATCGGTTCTCCGATGGGCGCCGCCGGGTTCGGGACGCTGAGCGGGTACTTCGCCGACCGAACGATTATCACCTACGACCCGCGTGGAGCCGAGCGCAGCGTGAAGGACGATCCGACCACCGAGTCGACGCCCGACCAGCACGCCGACGACCTTCACCGGATCATCCAGCAGGTGGGTGGCCCGGTCGACCTGTTCGCCAGCAGCGGCGGCGCGGTGAATGCCCTCGCCCTGGTGGCCAAGCACCCGGAGGACGTTCGGACGTTGGTCGCGCACGAGCCGCCGGCCGGGCAGGTGCTCCCTGATCGCAAGAATGCGCTTGCCGCGGCACGAGCCATCAACGCCACGTACATCCGGAGCGGATCGGGTGCCGGTATGGCCCACTTCATCGCAGTAGTCAGCCACGAGGGCCCGTTCCCAGACGACTACGACAAGCAGCCGGCGCCTGATCCAGCGATGTTCGGCATGCCTGCTGAGGACGACGGCACACGAACCGACGTCATGCTTGCCCAGAACATCATCACCTGCACTCACTACGAGCCCGACTTCGACGCGCTGCAGGCGGCGTCAACGCGCATCGTCATGGCGGCGGGCATCAATGGCCAGGGCACGATGGCGAATCGCGGCGCCCACGCCATCGCGGAACGCCTCGGAACGAAGGCAGTCGACTTCCCGGGCGACCACGGCGGTTTCATGGGCGGCGAGTACGGCCAGCCACCGGGCGAGCCAGAGGCCTTCGCGGCCAAGCTGCGCGAGGTCCTCGCCGGCTCCTGATCAGCCGGCGCGGGCGATGCTCGCTACTGATCAGTCCTGCTCGACCAGCTCTGAGACATGATCGAGCTCGGCGGCGATCAGCGCCCGTTCGTCATCGCCCAACTCGAGCTCGGTCGCCTCATTGAGCGAAGACCGCGCGAGTGTCTCGTTGCCCAGGCGAACGGCAAGATCGGCTCGGTAGAGCAATGCCTGGGCCCGGTCGAGCGGCGATGCATCGGGGAAACGAGAGATACCGCTCTCGAGCGTCTTGAGCGCGCCCGCGTTATCACCCTTGGCGTCGGCCAGGCGCGCCGCGACCTCGACGATCCTGGCCAGTCCCGAGTCGGCGTGTTCTGCTTCCTCTTCCGTGTCGCCCGCCTTTGACACGCGCAGCCAATTGCCGCCCACGTCGATGAGGCTGAATCCGGCCACAGTTCCGTAGCGCCTTCTGGGGCGCGTGACGCGTGGGATGCCGGAGCCCGGCAGACGACCGTAGAGCTGACGCAGGCCGGCCGCGAACGCCTGGTACAGCGCATCCGGATCGGGCACGACGATGATCACGCTGGCGTACGACTGTTCCGGGTCAAACCCCTCGATCCCCGCGAGGTGGATGGCAAGCCCGCCGCGTTCGACGACGGCGTGCGGATTCGGTCGCAGCTGGCGATACGTGCGCTTGAAGCCGAGCGCCTCGTAGAAGGCGACGGCGGCGTCGACATCGGGGCAGGGCAGGATCGGGTACATCCGTTCGTCGGGCACTGTCAGACCCTCCTGCTAACCTTCGCCCGAGTCAAACACGGGGAGCCAAATGACCAGCATCGTCGACGACGAACAGTATCTGTTCACCTCCGAATCGGTGACCGAGGGTCACCCGGACAAGATGTGCGACCAGATCTCGGACGCCATCCTCGACGCGATCATCCGCGACGACCCGGCTGCCCGAGTCGCATGTGAGACCGCCACCACGACCGGCACGGTGATGGTCATCGGCGAGATCACGACGAACACCTACGTCGACTTCCAGGCCATCATTCGGGACACGGTGCGCAAGATCGGCTACACCGACGCTCGCTTCGGCTTCGACTACCGGACCTGCGGGACGCTCGTCTCGGTCCACGAGCAGTCACCCGACATCCAGCGCGGCGTCGACGAGGCGCTCGAGACGCGCGGTCGGGCCGACGTCCACGATCAGGGCGCCGGCGATCAGGGCATGATGTTCGGCTTCGCCTGCCGCGAGACGCCCGAGCTGATGCCACTGCCGATCACCCTCGCCCACCGCCTGACGCGGCGTCTGGCAGAGGTGCGCAACCAGGAGCTGGTCGACTACCTCCGGCCGGACGGCAAATCGCAGGTGACTGTTGAGTACAGCCGCGGCAAGCCGGTAGCGGTGCGCACGGTGGTCATTGCCGCCCAGCACGACGACGACGTATCAAACGACAGGCTGCGCGACGACATCATCGAAATGGTCATCAAGCCGGTCATCCCGGCCGAGCTGCGCACGGTCGAGCCCAAGATCCATGTCAACCCGACGGGGCGCTTCGTCATCGGCGGCCCGATGGGCGACGCCGGCCTGACGGGGCGAAAGATCATCGTCGACTCGTACGGCGGCATGGCTCGCCACGGCGGCGGGGCGTTCTCCGGCAAAGACCCGTCAAAGGTCGATCGTTCAGGTGCCTACGCCGCGCGCTGGGTGGCCAAGAACGTGGTCGCGGCCGGTCTGGCCGACCGCTTCGAGCTCGAGCTCAGCTACGCCATCGGCGTCGCCCGGCCGATCAGCGTCTCAATCGAGACTTACGGCACGGGGCGCATCCCCGACGAGCGCATCCTGGGCCTGATTGACAAGCACTTCGACCTGCGACCGGCGGCGATCATCGACGCGCTCGGACTGCGCGCGCCGATCTACCAGCAGACCGCGTCCTACGGCCACTTCGGGCGGCCCGATCTCGATCTGCCCTGGGAGCGAATCGACCGAGCTGAGGCACTCGCCGTCGAGGCGGGTGTGCAGCAGCCCGAACCCGTCGCCGCCACCGCAGGTTGACCGACGCATCGCCAACCAGGGACATGTACGCCGTCGTCCTGGCCGGCGGTGGCGGCACCCGTCTCTGGCCGCTCAGCCGGCGCGCCCGGCCGAAGCCGTTCCTGCCGCTGCTCGGTAGCGAGAGCCTCTTCCAGCTGACGCTGCGGCGCATCGAGCCGCTTATCGGACCAGAAGATGCGTACGTCGTTGCTGAGCAGGGCCACCTGCCGGTCGTGGCCCAACAGGCGCCGCAGCTGGTGCCGTCGCACCTGCTCGGCGAGCCGTTCGGGCGCAACACGGCCGCTGCGGTGGCACTCGCCGCGCTGGTCATCAGCCGCTCCGACGACGACGTGATGGTCGTCCTGCCGGCCGACCACTACATCACCGACGAGGAGCGCTTTCGCGAGTGCCTGACCGAAGCGGCGAATACGGCCGACGATGGGGCGCTGGTCACCCTCGGCATCACACCTCAGGGCCCGGAGACGGGCTACGGATACATCGTCGGCGGCTCGGCCGATGACGTGCGCGGCTCGGCGCGCGCCGTCGAGCGTTTCGTCGAGAAGCCATCACGCGAGCGCGCGCAGGAACTGCTCGGCGAGCCCAACGGAGCGTGGTGGAACGCGGGCATCTTTGTGTGGCGGCGCGACGCGCTGATCGCCGGGCTCGATCGGTACGCGCCGGCGATCATGGGCGCCATCCGCCGCGGCCTCGACGCCGGCGCCTCGCTCAAGTCCATCTACGAGTCGCTACCCGACGTGTCGATCGATCGGGCGCTGCTCGAGCCGGCGTCACTCGAGGGTCGTGTGCGCACCGTTCCCGCCGACGCCGGCTGGAGCGATGTGGGCAGCTGGAATGCGCTGCATGGCGAGCTGGCCCGGCGCGGCCCGTCACCGGTCGGCGTCGTCCACATCGGCCGTGCCGAGGACCTCGATTCGCGCGATGTTCTCGTTCATTCGTCGGGCGGCCGGCTGGTCGTGACGGTCGGTCTGGCCGATACGATCGTCGTCGACACGCCGGACGTCGTGTTGGTCTGTGCCGCAGATCGCGCGCAGGAGGTGCGTGCGATCGTTGACCGTCTGACCCAGGCCAAGGAGACCGACTACCTGTGAGCACGTCCCCAGCACCCACGCAGATGCCGCCGATCGTCTTCGGCACCGACGGCTGGCGCGCCCGCATCGGCGAGGATTACACGTACGAGAACGTGCGCCGCTGCGCCCAGGGCGTGGCCGAATGGGTTCGCTCGGCGGGCGCCAGCCAGAAGGGCGTGGTCATCGCCTATGACCGACGTTTCGCGTCCGAGTTCTTCTCGCAGGCCGCCGCCGAGGTGCTGCTGGCCTACGACATTCCGGTCGCCATGTCACAGATGGCGGTGCCGACCCAGATGACCTCGTACGAGGTGGTCGAACGCGGCGCGGCGTGCGGAATCATGATCACCGCTTCGCATAACCCGTACCCGGACAACGGCTTCAAGGTCAAGTCGCCGACGGGCGCCGCGGCGAGTCCGGATATGCTGGCCGCGTTCGAGAAGGTCATCCGCGACAACGCCGGCACGCAGCCGCCGCGCAGCTCGTACAGCGAGGCGCTGGCGGCGGGCAAGGTCGAGCTCTATGACCCCTACCCGGGGTACGTGGAGTACACCAAGCGCTCGCTGGACCTCGATCGGCTGAAGGCCGCCGATATGCACGTGCTCGTGGAGCCGATGTGGGGCGCGGGTGCGGGCTGGATCCCGCGCCTGCTGGCCGGCGGCAAGATCCGCGTGACCGAGATCCATACCGAGCGCAACCCCTTCTTCGGCGGCGTCAATCCGGAGCCGATCGCGCCGAACATCGACGAGGCGCTGGGCATGCTGGCCGGTGGTGGCTACGACCTTGGCCTGCTCCTCGATGGCGACGCGGATCGTGCCGGGGCGGCGGACGAGAAGGGCACCTTCATCCATCAGCTCCAGGTGATGGGCCTGCTCATGTACTACCTGCTCGAGCACCACGGGTTGCGCCAGCCGGTCGTGTCGACTGTCAACGAAACGTCGATGGTCGGCCGCCTTGGCGAGCGCTATGGCGTCGATGTTCACGAGACGCCGGTCGGCTTCAAGTACGTCGGCCCGAAGATGATCGAGACCGGCGCGATGATGGGTGGCGAGGAGTCGGGTGGCTACGGCTTCGGCATGCACCTGCCCGAGCGCGACGGGATCTATGCCGACCTGCTGCTGCTCGACCTGTTCATCCGTGAGCGTGAGCGTGGCAACTGGCCGGTCTCGAAGGCTGTTCAACACTTGCACGAGATCGCCGGCCAGTCGTTCTATCTGCGCACAGACGTCCACGTCGACAAGGCCGTCTATCCGGCGTTGAAGGATCGTCTGCTGGTCGAGCTGCGCGAGCAGGCGCCGACGGCGATCGGCGGCCAATCGGTGGTCAAGACCGACACGCTGTCGACCAACGATGGCTTCAAGTTCTGGCTCGAGGACGGCTCATGGCTGCTCGTCCGTTTCAGTGGCACGGAGCCGCTGGTGCGTGTCTACGCGGAGGCGACCAGCGCCGACCTGCGCGACGAAATCCTGCGTCAGGGCTCGGCGCTCGTGCGGGGCGAGGCTTGAGCTCAGCCGACTCCGCATCGGGCAACGTCCTCGAGGATGCGGATGCGCTGAGGCGCCGCGATCCGGGCGGGATGCTCGGCCACATCGGAAATTTCCCGGACCAGATGCGTGCCGCCTGGGAGATCAGTCGCTCGCTCGAGGTGGGGGACCGCCATCGAGGTGCGACCGCGGTGGCGGTGTTGGGGATGGGCGGATCGGCCGTCGCCGGCGACCTGGTGCGCGCCATCTTCAGCGACCGACTGACGGTGCCGCTGATCTCGGTACGCGACTACGAGCTGCCGGCCTGGGTCGGCCCGACGACGCTGGTCCTGGCCTCATCGCACAGCGGCGCCACCGAGGAAACGATCAGCGCGCTCGGCACCGCGCTCGAGCGCCGCTTCCCTGTCGCCGTCATCAGCACCGGCGGCCCGATCGGCGACGTGGCCGCGCGCGCCGGGCTGCCGCGGCTGGTATTTCCCAACGAGACGCCGCCGCGCGCCTCGCTCGGCTACGGGCTGGTCCTGCTCGCCGGGCTGCTCGAGCGAACGGGCATGCTCGACCTGACCGAGGCCGAGGTCGAGAGCGCGATCGAGGCTGTTCGTTCGGTCAGCTCGAGCTCCGCAGCCGACCTTCCGACCGAGTCGAACATGGCCAAGCAGCTCGCCTGGTCGATGCTCGACCGCCTGCCGGTGATCGAGGGAAGCGGCCAGATGGCCGCGGTTGCGCGGCGCTGGAAGACGCAGCTCAACGAGAATTCAAATTCGGCGGCCGTGGCCGAGGAGCTGCCCGAGGCGACGCACAACACGGTCGTCGGTTACCACCAGCCGGACACGTTGCGCGACCACCAGTTCCACGTGTTCCTGGCCGGTCCGGCCGACAATCCGCGCAACGCACAGCGAGCGGCCATCTCGACCGGTTTGCTCGATTCGGTGGCGATCTCCCACCAGACGGTCACGTTCGAGGGGCCGACCCGACTCGCCGAGGCGTGCGCCGCGATCAGCCTGGGCGACTACGTCTCCTTCTACCTGGCGATGCTCTACGGCGTCGACCCGAGTGCCACGCCGTCGCTGACCCAGATGAAGGAGAGCATGGCCCGCTTCGATCCGAATGACGACGGCACCGACGACGAGGCCACCGACTCGACTTACGAAATTAGGGACTGAATCTCCGGCTGGGGGACTGACGCCGGCGATTGGCTGATGTAGCCTAGGTCGATCATCGCTCGGCTCCGCCGGCATGAAGGGTCAGCGGACTCGGGCGTTTCAGCGGGACGCTGTAGAACGCGCCCCGGCGGGAGGTTTGCCCAATGCACTCGAGCGTGATCGGCAAGATCGAGAAGGCTAATCGCTACGCGCGCGAGCTCGACCGGATAACCATCGAAGGTTTATCGGTCACGTTTCGCGGCGACAACGACACGCACCGCGTGGCCCTCGCCGCCGACCGCTGGCAGTGCAATTGCCATTACTTCGACAGCTGGAAGACGTGTGCCCATGTCCTCGCGATGCAGAAGATCCTCGGCCAGATGCTGACGGAGCAGGCCCAAACGAGCTTCTTTGGCGCGCCCGAGGAGGCCCAGGTCGCGGAGGCCCAGGTCGCGGAGGCCGCCCCGGCCTGACCCGGGGATTTGTTCAGACGTGAAGGGCCGGCCCGCAAGGGCCGGCCTCCTTGTTTGTCGCGCAGCCGGTAGCTACGGCACCTGAACTCGCCAGACGTAGTGCGCCTCGTTCTCGAACGAATTCATGACGATGTAGACGATCCAGTCTCCCGAAGGCGGCGCGGTCATGTTGGCCTCGGTAATCGTCGCCGGAACAGTGGCCGAGGTGTCAGGGTCGTACACCGCCCCGCCCTGGCCAAGAGGCTCGAGGTCCTCCATGGTGCGCGAGCTATACGAAGCCGCCCACCGATTGAACGGCATCTCTGCACGGAACGTGAGTCCCGCGGCGGGATCGGTGACAACCAGGATTGTCAGATCTTGCTTCGGCGGCAGTTCGAACGCGTCTGCGCAAGTGTCGTGCCAACAGAAGGTGCGGAGCTGTCCCGCGATCTCGCTGGTCTCGTCACCGAGGTACGTCGTTGGCGGGCCGGGCTGCGACGACGGGCCGGTCGATCCGCTGGTTGGCGTCGGGGACGGGCTGGTGGCGCTATCGGTGGGGGTCGCGACCGCCGTGGCACTGGGAGTGGCCTTGCTGGGTGTGCGAGTCGGCGCCGCGACGGTCGGCGTAGGGGACGCACCGATCGAGCCACAACCCGCGGTCAGCGCCGCGACCGTCAGAGTGAAGACGATCCAGGCAGTTCTGGTCATGTTGCCCTTCCCGTTCAGCAAATCGGACTGTTGATGGAATGCCCGTCACTCGAAGAGACGCATGGGTCGTCAATCGAGATACGGATGACGCTCGAGGTGGCGTCATCGAGGCCTTCGCTCGACGAAGCGGAGAAGCGGGCCCGGTACTCGAACGGGCTGGTGACATTGAGCGTCCGGAAGTAACGGCCGGCCTCGGCCGAGCTGCTCATCTGGACCAGGTCAGTCCAGGCCGAGCCGCCCACCGGGCGACGCTGCAACCAGACGGATCGGCCAGAAAGCGGGTCTCCGGCAAGGATGTCAGCCGGCGAATCGGCGTCGATGCGCAGGCTCGCCGAGAGGGTCAGGTTCGAGCCGTAGTCGATGAACGTGCCCGGGCTCGCGGACAGGCCCAGATCAGTTCCAAGGTCGAGGCAGCTGCTGATGCGCTCGCTGGGCGACGCCGCTCCGTACCGGAGCTGCAGCCGCGCGGCGTCGCAGCGACCGAACTCGTGCGCGTTCCAACCGGTCTTCGCCTTCGTCTTTGGCGCGGCATGCATGATCGTGTCGTTCCAGTCGGTGACCGTCGATTCGTCGATGTGGCCGAGCGTCAGCACGTGGCCGATCTCGTGCAAAGTGATCAGCTCGGCATCGAAGCAGCCGCTCGGTGGGCTGTCGTAGAACTGGCACCAGCGCAGCGTGCCCCAGTCGAGTGGATACCCCTGCGGTCGGAGTCGGATGCCGAACGAGCTGGGCACGTTCCTGACCGCGTATCCGACCGCGTAGTCGGTGGGAATGTCGCCGGTATAGGCGATCCAGCCGGCGCCGCCGCCGTCGTAGCTGAAGCTTGGCGTGTCGGCCAAGGTGCTGACGGTGGCATCCTGTGCCGCAGCGTGAATTGCGCTGCGCATCCACGTCGGCGGCTCGCTGCCCGACAGCCAGCGATACCTGAGCTGCCCTGTATCCCAGACCGGTCCGCTTGCCGGCGTGGGCGGCGTTCCCGCCGCTGGAGCCACGAGCGTGATCGACAGCAGTACGCCTGCGATGGCCGCCGCCGTCCACCGCGTGGGATTCGCGCCGCTCACAGCCCGACCTCCAGCTTTCCGTCGGCGGTTGTGATGTAAAGCACGTTGCCGCCAGCCGATCGAGTGTCGATTCGCGCATCGAGTGCGTCTTCGGCGATCAGCTCGCCGGCGCCCGACTCGATGTCAAAAGCAATGACTGAGCAGGGCAATCCCGGACAGGGCGCGAAGGCGACGAGGTGGTGGCTCGTGGTCGCAATCAGCGCACCCTGGCCGCGCCCGTCGATGGTGGCCACGACGCCGCTGGCGACGTCAAGGACGCGCGACAGGCAGCTCGCGAAACCGCATGACTGGACAGTCAGGGCCCGGCCATCCGTGCTCCAGCGCAGCTCGGTGGCGAAGATCCGACCTGTTACTGCCGAGGGCGCGAGGGGCGGCACGGCCGTGGTCACCGCTCCGCTCGAGAGATCGTGACGCTCGACACCGGCGTCACCCCGTCCGGCCCTGGTGACGCTGTGGACGTAGACGGCCGACCCGCTTCGATCGAGGATCGCGCTGCGAACTATCTGGGCCGGGCTGGCGACGATCGTGTCGCAGCCGGTCTCGACATTGACGATGTGCACCTCGGACCCGGATCCGTCGCCGGACCGCGTGTAAACGACCGCGTCGCCGGTACGCTCGGAGACGAACGACTCCGCCGGCAGTGAGATGGAAATTGCGGGCTCGTCGGATTGATCCAGGCGCAGGATGCGCCCGGTGAGCTCGCCGCGCGACGTGATCCGTGCCTCGGCACGCACACCGACGTCCTTTGCCTGAACGCCGTCGCGCTGCGCAGCGCGAGCCGCTTTCGCGGGCGAGCCCGGACAGGCCGCGACGGGGCCGGGACTCGGGCGGCTGACGACGGCTGTTGCGGCGGGTATGGCGGCGGTGAGGATCAGAGCACTTCCCAGCAGGATCGATGGCGGGCCGATTCGATCGCGCCAACCGGCGCCGATCATGTGCTACCTCCTGCGGCGGTCCTGTGGCGGTTGGCCTCAGGCGGGACACATCCGGCAGGGCGGCGGACTGCGAATGATGGCGACGCCGACTTATCCGCCACTTATCGGGAGTACACTCCGGCGACCAACTGAACATTGGCCATGGGATCCGCGAAGCCGGTGAGAGTCCGGCACAGTCCCGCTACGGTGACCGGCGCTCTGGGAGCGTCGGAAGTCCGGTCGCCGGACCCATGGTCGTGCCAGCTTCCTTCGCGAGAAAGGGAAAGCACCCATGAGCGATCGCCCCCAATCGACCCCTTCCGAGCCCATCGGGGATCGTGGACAGGGGTCTTTTCATGCCCATCGGACGGTCGTCGTCAACGACCTCATGCAGCGCGGATACACGTACGAGCTGACCGCTCCACCCGGTGAATCCTTCGCGTCCGATTTCTCACCGGACCTGGCGCCGGCGGAGATGCTGCGCCTGGGCGTCTTCGGCGGCCGGTACATGACCGATTGCGGCGCCGAGTTCCCTCGCGACTGGTTCGCGAAGGTTGCGCTCTCGCCGGAGCGCCACGATCCCAAGCTCAACTATTTCGGGGTCAACGCGTCCCAGCCACTCGCCGTCTGGCGCGCCAAGGGTTGGATCCATCCGGACGATCCGCGAGGCTGGTTCCAGTGGTACTGCCGCTACTTCGCCGGTCGCCGCCATCCGGACGACGCACGCCAGATCAAGCGCTGGCGAGCGATCCGACGCCACGTCGCTCAGCTGCGCAGCAACTGCCCTCCGCACGCGCTCGATTGCCGGCCGCGCCAGCGCCAGGCGCTCCTGCACTGGGCCTACGACTCACGAAAGATCTGAGGGATTGAATTGAACACGCGCACCATCGGCATCGCGTCCGCGCTGCTGGCCCTTGTCCTGCTCGGCTGCCAGGCGCCCCCGGCTGCCACTCCGACCATGGCTCCCACGCAGACTTCGCAGGCGCCCACGGAGGCGCCGACTGTCGCGCCGACTTCGAGCCCAACCGCAAGCCCGACCGACGAGCCGACCGCCAGCCCGACCACCGAACCGACCGCGAGTTCGACAGTCGAACCGACCGCCAGCCCGCAGGCCCAATTCCCGCGCACCGTCGTCGATGACGAAGGCACGTCGGTGACCATCGAATCCGAGCCTCAGAGCATCGTCAGCCTGACCCCGGCCAACACCGAGACGCTCTTCGCGCTCGGGGCAGGGGACCGACTGACCGGTGGTACGGACTTCGACGACTACCCGCCCGAGGCGGCAGCTGCCCCGGACGTCGTCGTCCAGGTCGAAGTTCTGACCGAGCAGATCGTCGATATCGATCCCGACCTGATCCTTGCCGGCGGCAACAACTTCACGCCACCCGCCGAAATCCAGCGCCTGCGGGACCTGGGCTTTCCCGTCGTCGTGACCTACCCGGAGACCGTCGACGAGGTTCTCGCCGACATCGAGCTGGTAGGCGCCGCGGTCGGCGCCGACGAAGAGGCGGCCACGATCGTTGCCGCCATGGAGGAGCGCATCGCCCAGGTGACCGACGCGGTCGCCGACCTGCCTCAACCGCGCGTCTTCTACGAGATCGGCTATCTGCCCGACATCTATGGACCGGCAGACGACTCATTCACGGCCGACATGGTCAGCCTCGCCGGCGGCGAGCCGATCACTACCGGCGATCCGGTCTCATTCGTCATCCCGCTCGAACGGCTGGTCGACGAGGACCCCGAGATCATCGTGCTCGGTGACGCCGCGTACGGAGTCTGCCCGGACAGCGTCGCCGAGCGTCCCGGATGGGACGAGATGACGGCCGTGGCCAACGACGCGATCGTGCCGGTCGACGACATCATCGTCACTCGCCCGGCGCCTCGGCTGGGTGAGGGCCTCGCGGCGCTCGCTCTCGCCATCCACCCCGACGCCGATCTCGCGCCGCCGACTGCCGGCACTTCGTACTGCGAGGTTCCTGCCACTCCATGAGCGCTGGTGTTGCCGCGCGGCCGCGATCGGCCGCGCGGCCAGCATGGCTCGAGGCGCTCCGCCATCGGCCGCTCCTGCTCGCCGTGACCGGGCTTGTCGCGCTCGCCTTCGCGCTGGTGGCTGGTCTTGCGCTCGGCAACGTGTCCATCCCGATCGGTGACACGGTGGCGATCATCGGCCACAACCTTCTCGGCTGGCCGGCCGAGGTGACCTGGGCCGCATCGGCAGAGACGATCGTGCTCGAGCTGCGCCTGCCTCGCGTCATTACCGCGATGGCCGTCGGTGCGGCGTTGTCGCTGGCCGGCGCCACGTTCCAGGGACTGTTGCGCAACCCACTCGCTGATCCGTACGTTCTGGGCACGGCCAGCGGCGCCGCGCTGGGTGCCGCCATCGCCCTGCTGGTCCCGGTCCAGTTCGCGCTGCTCGGCTTCGGCCTGCTCCACGTCCTCGCCTTCACCGGCGCGCTGCTGGCAGTGGCCGTCGTCTACCGCGTCTCGCGACTCGGCGGCCTCAACTCGCTCACGTCCGTGCTGCTGACCGGCTACGCGATCGGCTCGCTGCTCGCCGCGGGCCTGGCAATGACGATGTACCTGTCGGGCAGCAACCTGCGCCAGATCTTCTTCTACCTGCTCGGCTCGTTCTCGTTGGCCTCGTGGCCGCAGGTAGTGGTCGGCCTGCCGATAATCGCCATCGGATCGGTCGTGATCCTGTCCCGCGCGCGAATCCTGAATGGCCTGCTGCTGGGCGAGGAAACCGCGGCTCACCTCGGCATTGACGTCCGCCGTGAGCGGCTGCTGTTGCTCGGCGCAGCCACGCTGATCACCGCCGCCGCGGTGGCGCTGAGCGGCCTGATCGGCTTCGTCGGACTGGTCATTCCGCATCTCGTCCGGCTGGTGGTCGGCCCAAATGCGCGGTCGCTGCTGCCGCTCTCGGTCATCTACGGAGCGGCGTTCATGGCCGTCGCCGACCTCATCGCGCGCATTCCCGGCGAGCTGCCGGTCGGCATCGTCACGGCGATCATCGGTGCGCCGTTCTTCCTCTACCTGCTGCGCACCAACCGAGCCGGGTATCAGCTGTGAGCGGCGTGATGCTCGAGGTGCGGTCGCTGTCGGTCAGCTATGGCGCCCGCCAGGCACTCGACGCGGTCGACCTGGCGGTACAGCCGGCAGAGATGGTCGGCCTGCTCGGCCCGAACGGCGCCGGCAAGTCGACGCTGCTCCGCGTCGTCAGTGGCACGCTCCGGGCGGCGAGCGGCGCGGTGTTGATCGACGGAGTTCCGCTCGACGAATACGAACGGCCGGCGCTCGCCCGACTGATGGCCGTCGTGCCCGGCCAGACGCTGGTGCCGTTCGCGATGCGCGTCGAGGAGCTCGTGGCGCTCGGCCGGCTGCCGCACGAGCATCCGCTGCTCGGTCCGCGTGTCGCCGACCGAGCGGCGATCGACGTCGCGATCGAGCGCGTGGGCATCGGCCATCTGCGCGGTCGTGACGTGCGCGAGCTGTCGCTCGGCGAGCGCCAGCTCGCAGTGGTGGCGATGGCGGTCGCGCAGGGGGCGCGGCTGTTGCTGCTCGACGAGCCGACCGTCCACCTCGACCTCCACCACCAGGTCGCGGTGATGGAGCTGTTGCGCGATCTCGCCGTTCGCGACGGAGTGACTGTCCTTGCGGTGATGCACGACGTGAGCCTCGCCAGCCACTTCTTCCCGCGCCTCGTGCTGCTCGCCGACGGCCGGGTCGTCGCCGACGGCACGCCGCGCGACGTGCTCACGCCGGAGCGCGTGCGCGAGATCTATCGCATCGATCCCGCACTGGTGGCCGTCGCCCAGGGCTGATCGAGTTCGTCACAGGCTGGCCTCCGAAGCATTTCGCGCGGCTGCTGCGAGAAACCTGTAGAGCGTTTGTACCTGCTATGGTTCGACGCACGATGTACACGATCAAGCAGGCTGCGGCCCGGTCGGGCGTGACCGTTCAGCTGCTCCGCGCCTGGGAGCGGCGCTACGGCGTCGTCGAGCCGGCTCGGACGGAATCCGGCTATCGCCTCTACGACGACGCGGCCATCGACCGCCTGCGCTTGATGCGCCGGCTGATGGACGATGGCTGGTCGCCCAGCTCCGCGGCGAAGTACGTCCGCGAGCTCGACGACGCTGCGGTGCGTAACCAGCTCGAGGGCATGGCGCCTCGAGCGACAGATTCGGCCGATGTCGACGGGACCGACCCGGCCCAGCTGCCACAAGCGTTCGTGGCGTCGGCCGCGAAGCTCGATGAGCGCGGCTTCGAGAGTGTTCTGGATGAGATGTTCGCGCGTGGCTCGTTCGAGCACGTGACGACGGAGCTGGTGATGCCGGCCCTGGTCGCGCTGGGCGTCGAATGGGCTGAGGGGAACCTCGATGTTGCCGCCGAGCATGCGGCGGCGGGGGCAGTGCAGCGAAGACTGGGCATGGCCTTCATGGCTGCCGGTCGCGCGGGCGAAGGGCGGGACCTGGTGCTCGTCGGCATGCCGCCCGGCGCCCGACACGATCTCGGCGCGCTCGCCTTTGCCACATCTGTACGCAGGGCTGGTATCGGCGTCCGTTACCTGGGCGCTGATCTGCCGCTGCAGGACTGGATCGATGCAGTCGTGCGAACGCATCCGTTGGCCGTTGCGATCGGTGTTGTGCTCGAACAGGACGTGGACGCCGCAGATCGAGTTGCGACGGCCATCAGAGCCGCCAACCCAGAACTGGTGATCGCGTTCGGCGGCCGCGCGGCGGAGAGCATAAATATCTCGGCTCTGGCGCCGGCCATTCGGCTGCCACCGGACATGATGTCGGCGGTTGATGCCCTGCGATCCGCGATGGGCTCAAAAGGTAGGCGCGCGCGCCGCCGCTGACCTACTCAGGCCGCTTCGCGCAGCGGCTCGTCGAAGCTCAACTGGGCGGGTCCCGATTCAGGCGCCAGGTACGTCTCCAGTCCGTCTTCGAGCCGTGTCAACGTGCGCGGCATCCGCTCCAGCAGGGGAGCGACGTCCACCGTCGCCGGCTGGTTCACGAAGTCGATCGCCGACGGCGTCATGGGTGGCTCGGGAAGGAGCACGAGGGGCGCAACGCCGAGCTTGATGAGCGGCGCCGGGCCGGGGAGGATCGGCTTGTCCATGCCCGCCACCCGGATCGCGCGCCAGATCACCGTGCGCATCGGCATCGTCTCGGGGCCGCCGAGCTCGAAGACCTGGTTGACCGCAGCATCATCGAAGAGCGCGTCGGCGGCCAGGTTGGCCGCGTCGTCGATGAACACAGGCGCCAGGAGCTGGCTCCCGAAGTTGGACATCGGAACGAATGGCAGTCGGTGCGCGAAACCGATGAATCGGTTCAGCGAGACGTCGTCCGGTCCATAGATCCAGGTCGGACGGATGATCGTCCAATCGAGGCTGCTGCCTCGAACCGCCTCCTCGGCGCGCCACTTGGACCGGAACCAGTGGCGTTCAGCATCCGGGGCTGCCCCCGCGCCGGACATGTAGACAACCCTGCCAACCCCGGCTGCCTGGGCAGCTTCGATCAGGTTCTCTGTGCCTGCGGCGTCGACCTTCGCGAAGGTGCGGCCGCGCATCGGCGCCTCGACGGGCAGATTTGGGAACGCGAGCGAGACGACCATCGCGTCGACGCCACGCAAGGCGTCCACGAGCCCATCGCCGCCGCGTGCCGCATCCGCGGTGCGGAGCTCAATACCATCCGGAAGCCCGCCACGGGCCGACTCGCCGCGATGCGACAGGACAACAACGTGATGGCCACGCCGGAATAGCTCGCGCGCGATGCCTCCGCCGACGAAGCCCGTCCCACCCGCCACGGCAACCCTCAGTGGCGATGAGTTGCTCGCAGGCGTCTCGAAGATCCGATCGATCATCCGGCCGCGATGCCGGAAGATGCGCTCGAGCTCGTCGCGCACCAGCCATCTATGGCCGAGCATCCCAAGCGGGCCGAGCGGCATCTCGTACTCGATCGTGTCCTCGACGAGCGTTCCCGTGGGCACCGACCGGAAGCTGTGGCGGTGCACCCAGCGCCGGTATGGCCCGGAGATCTGCAGATCCACGAAGCCGTGCGGCGGATCAAAGTCGGCAATCCTGGTTCGCCACTTGGCGGGCACTCCGAGGAGAGGGCGGAGGCGGTACTCGATCTCGAGCCCGTCACGCATCTCGAAGTCGTCGGTCAGGAACTCGAAGCCCATTCCCTGCGGGGTGATCCGGGCGAGATTGCGTGGCTCGGCGAAGAAGCCGAAGACTTCCTCGATCGGGCGTGGCACGACCTGTCGCGCGCGCAGGGTATGGGTTGCCATTGGAAAGACTCCTTCGTGGTTGGACAGATCAGTCGGTGGGTGAGACCGCGCGCCGCTTTTCGAGGACGATCTGCTGGTCCTGGACCAGGCCGGTGGCGAAACCTGCTTCGCTGAGGGCGAGGTAGTACTCCCACATCCGGATGAAGCGGTCGTCGAAACCGAGCGCACTGACCTCCGTTCGGCGACGCATGAAGTTGGCGCGCCACATCGCGAGCGTTCGGACGTAGTCGTCGCGGATGTCCTGCGTGCCCGTCATCAGCAGCTGGGTGTGATGGAGGGACCGCTCGATCTCCGCCACTGAGGGCAGGAGCCCGCCCGGGAATATGTGCTGCTGGATCCAGTTCGTGCCTCGCCGCTGTGGCTCGTAGGCGACGTCGGGGAAACAGATCACCTGCAGGCTCACCCGGCCACCGGGCACGAGCGCCCGATCACAAGCCTCGAAGAACGCTTCGAAGTACTCGGCGCCCACGGCCTCGAGCATCTCGATCGACACCACCGCGTCGTAGGTGCCGCTGACCTCGCGATAGTCGCGCAGCTCGACGGTGGCGAGGCTCTCCAGGCCGGCCGCCTCGATGCGTTGGCGGGCCAGGTCGTGCTGTGCCTGCGAGATCGTGATCGTCGTCACCTGACATCCGAGCTCGCCGGCCGCGTAGAGCGCGAAGCCACCCCAGCCACTTCCGATCTCGAGCACGTGCATGCCCGGCTGTAAGCCGGCCCGTTCGGCGATGATCCGATACTTGTTGCGCTGCGCTTCGGCGAGCGGCTGATCGGGCGACGCGAAAACGGCGCTCGAGTAGGTCATCGTCTCGTCGAGGAAGAGTCGATAGAAATCGTTGCCGAGGTCGTAGTGGGCGCGGATGTTGCGCCTGCTGCCCGCCACCGTGTTGCGCCGCGCACGGTGGGCAATGATCCGCGGGATCTGCATCGGCTTCCGCAGGAGGCCGCTCGTCACGCCGACTGCCTCGCGGTTGAGCGCGGCGACCTGGAGAACGGCGGTCAGATCGGGGCTGCTCCAGTGGCCGTCCATGTACGCCTCGCCAGCGCCGGGCTCGCCGCCGAAGATGATGCGCCAAAGAGCGCGCGAATGATGAACTCGGATCTCGGCCGCGGGTCCGTCCTCGGGGCCGGCGAATGTGCGCCGCATGCCGTCGGGCAGCTCCACTGTCAATCGACCGACGCGAAGGCGACGGCCGAGCTCGATGATCGCGCTGTTGGCCGCCCGGTCGACCAGGCTGTCGACGGATCCCGGCAGGCCCACTTGAGACCGCTGGCTCATCGCTGTGCCTCCCGGCCGGCCGCCGCAGCCGGCACTGCCGCGGGTGAGTGCCGGTTGAATGGAACGCCGCGCAGCCACAGCCGCAGCGCATGCCAGTGAATGAGCGCGATCGTGCGCTGCGTCATGAGTGGATGGCGCACGAGCAACCGGACCAGGTTTCCGTTGGTCAGCGGCAGCCTGTTCAGCTTCAGGCTGGTCGAGAGCAGCGGCCGGCCCTCTTGCCGCTCGCTGATGCCGATGCTCAGCCCGTCCGACTCCTCACGAACGGATACGCGGTAGCGACCATCCGGTCCGATGAATGGCGAGACGTAAAAATCCTTGTCCATCGCCGCGCTGAATCCCGCGGCCCGCTCCGACCGGAGCGTGTAGAGGTGACGTTCCCGGTGCGTGTTGTGGACCTCGACGACCACGACGGCCAGCCTGCCTGCGACGTCCCTGCACAGGTAGAAGCTCGCTGGGTTGAAGACGTAGCCAAGCACTCGGAGGTTGGTGATGAGGGTTATCCGGCCCGCGCCGAGATCGAGCCCTTCCCGTCGCAGGTGCTCGCGGATGTCACGCGCCAGATCCGTTGCGGGCGAGGCCAAATGGTCGTCGTCGTGGAAGGCCAGGATCGCTCGCCGATTGCGCCCGACGAGCAGCCCGCGGTCCGTTGCCCGGTCCAACTCATCCAGGTCGAGCGCGAAGTAGAAGACGTCGTGCTCGAGTCCGTAGCGCGTCGGCTCGACGCGCATGTGGCGGACCTTGCCGTGCAGCAGGTGGGTTCTCATGCCGCCACCTCGAAGGCGGGAGCGGTCAGGGCTTCGGCAACCTCGAACCCGGACCGGCAGCCGTCCTCGTGAAACCCGTAGCCGAGGTGAGCCCCCGCGTACCAGGTATTGCGGTGGCCCTGTAGCGCACGCAGCCTGTTCTGCGCGGCCAGTGTCTTGAACGTGTAGAGAGGATGGCTGAAGTCCCGATCGACCAGGACGCGATCCTGGCGAAGATTCGACCCCGGGTTGACCGAGACCAGGTATTGCACTGACCCGCCGATCGTCTGAAGGCGATTCATGTGGTAGGTCATGGTCAGTCGATCGGCTGGGCGTCGACAGTCGGCGGTCTCGATGTTCCACGACCCCCACGCAGAGCGGCGCGAGGGCAACAGCCCATCGTCGGTGTGGAGCACGACTCTGTTGGTCGTGTACTCGAAGCCGGACAGGGCGGCCAGCTCAGGCTCGTCGGCGTCTTCAATCATCCGGGCGGCGTCGTCTGCGTGCGTGGCCAGCACGACCGCGTCGAACTCGTCCGCGTGCCCGTCGGCCGTTCGAACCGTGGCGCCGGTGGAGTCGCGGCTCACGCTGACCACCGGATTTGCCATCCGGATGCTCGCCGCCCGCAGAGCCTGCCGAATTGCCAAGACGTAGACCTCGGAACCACCCGAGATCGTCCGCCACTGCAGCGATCGGCGCAGGCCGATGAGGCCATGGTTGTCGAGGAAGCGAAGCAGATAGCCGACTGGAAAGTCGAGGATCAGGTGCGGCGCCGTTGACCACACGGCCGAAACAACCGGGATGAAGAAATGCTCTCGGAAGGCGCGTCCATAGCGATGCTCATCGAGCCACGCCCCGGCCGTGGCGATGGTGGCAACGGGTGCGTCGAGCGTTGCCCGCGCGTCACGGTAGAAGCGGGCCACGTCCGCGAACATCTGCCAGTGGCTCGGTCGAGCGAGCAGGGCCGGAGCACCCATGAAGCCCGATGCGCCGCGAGAGCTGAACGCCAGCCCGCATCTCTGGCACGACGATCCGAGCGACATATCGCTGGGCTGCGTCTCGATGCCGAGCTCCGCGAGCAGCCCGACAAATCGTGGATAGGTCTTCTCGTTGTAGACGATGAAGCCGGTGTCGATCGGGACGGGTCCCTCGGACGCGTCGACGCGAACGGTCTTGACGTGCCCACCGAGCTGCGCCTCGCCTTCATAGAGAGTGACACGGTGCCCTTTGCGCATGGCGTACGCCGCCGTGAGGCCGCTCACCCCGGCGCCGATTACGGCGACCTTCATGCTGCGCGGCCCTCCGAGGCGCCGGGCTCGACGCCTTCCGTCAGGCGTTGCGCCGCTGCTCGCGAAGCCAGCGCGTCGAGCGTTCGCTGCATGCCGTCCCGAGCGTTTCGGGCGACGCTCGCGAAAGCGCGACCCGTAAACGGCTGGATAAGGCGGAGCCAACCGTGGAGCCGGATGTCAGCGGCGTAGTCGATCCGCGTGCCGTCAGGAGTTGGCTCAAATCTGATGTCGTCGGTCGCGGAAATGTTGGAGCCGGAGCCTTCGAGCACGACGCGGCGATTCGGCTCCAGAAGGACGACGCTGTACTCCATCGGCGCAACGCGGCCGGCCATCCGGACGCCCAACTCGGACGTTGATCCGATCCGCACCGCTCCTTCCCCGACAGCTTTCGACCAGGCGACGCCCGGGTCCCACTCCGCTGCGTTGCCGAAATCCGCGACGAATGCAAAGGCAGCGCCGATCGGCAAGCGGGTGTCGAGGGTTTCGTGGAGTCGGACCATCTGGCGGTTCCTCTGCAAAAGCGAACAAGGTTTGTTGTATCTTTCGCTCGCACCGTATAGGCTGTGCTCGATGTATGTCAAGTGTTTGTCTAAAGTCTGCAGCGCAAAGAGGTGAACAGGAACGTGGCGCCCGGCCGACTGCTTGCGAACCTCGTGGACGGCTTCCTGGAGCTGACCGTGGTCGGCAGCTTCAGCCGCGTCGGGCCTGTGGTGAGGTCCCGGCTGGATGGATGGGCGCCGCCCGCAGCCGGAGCGCTGACCGGCCAGACCGCACTGGTGACCGGACCGACCTCGGGGCTCGGACGCATTGCGGCGGGCAGGCTGGCCGACCTCGGCGCGCGCGTCGTCCTGGTCGGTCGCGATGGAGGGCGGCTGGCACGGGTGCGCGACGAGTTGGCCGAGCGAAGCGGCGACGACCGCTATCCCATCGTCGTCGCCGACATGTCGCTGGTCGCTTCTGCAAACCACGCAGTCCGGGTCGTGAGGGCGTCCGAGCCGAGGCTCGACATCCTGATTGACAACGCGGGTGCGATCCACGAGGAGCGGCGTGAGACCAGCGAGGGCATGGAAGCCACCCTGGCTGTGCTGGTGGTCGGCCCCTTTTCGCTGACTGCCGGGCTGATGCCGATGCTTCTCGAAGCACCCGCAAGCCGCGTCATAGCGGTCACGTCCGGCGGCATGTACGCGCAGCCGGTCGACCTGGGCGACCTCGAATGGAAGGCGCGGCCGTACAACGGAGTCCGTGCCTATGCGCAGGGCAAGCGCATTCAGGTCGCGCTCGTCCGTGAGTGGGCGCGACGGCTGGCCGGCACGAGCGTATCGGTCAATGCGATGCATCCCGGCTGGGCCGACACGCCCGGACTTGCCGACTCGCTGCCGGGCTTCTACCGCTTGATGAAGCCGATCCTGCGCAATGCGGAGCAGGGCGTCGACACGATCACGTGGCTGGCCACGGCCGCCACGGCCGACGCGCCTGGCGCTCCTGGCGGCCGCTTGTATCTCGACCGGCGGCCACGCCCCTTCGACAGGCTGCCTGCAACGCGGCTCTCGGCCGTAGATCGACAGGAGCTGTGGGAGCAGGTCTCAGAGCTGGCCGGGATCGATCCCGACGTGGCCGAGCGCGTCCAGCAGAACGGCTAGGTCAGGCCCGTTTGCGTGGCGGATCGAAGAATGGCAGTGGCACGACCGTAGCCGCAGCACGTCCGCGCCGGCCCTCCACGGTCCACTCCAGAGCCACGCGCGAGCCGGCCGGCTCGTAGGTTGGCTCGACCGACGCCACCGCGATGTGCTGCTTGAGCGTCGGGCTCCACGTGCCGCTGGTCGCCCGGCCAACCTGTCGGCCGTTGGCGTAGATCGGACGCTGCTCGCGCCAGGTGGTGGTCGAGACGGCGATCGGCAGGTCCTGCGCCTCGTACAGGCTCTCGATCGAGGGATAGTCGATGGTCAGGCCCACGAAACGACGCGCGGGACCGCCTCGGTCCCGCTCAGCGATCAGCGCGCGGCGACCGACGAAATCGGCCGGCTTGTCGAGATTGACCAGGCGGCCGAAGCCGATCTCGTAGGGCGAGTAGTTCTGGTCGGCGATCAGCGCATGCTTGGCCGAGGTGTAGTCGACCTCGATCAGGATCAGGCCGGCCTCGAGCCGGGCCATGTCGAGCGCGAGCATCCCCGCCGGCCGCACGCCGAAGGGCCGGCCGACCTCCATCAGCCGGTCCCACAGAGCGACGGCCTTGTCGGCCCCGACCCACAGCTCGAAGCCCAGGTCGCCCGTGTAGCCGGTGCGGCTGACGTCGATCGGGATTCGTCCAACGCGTGTTGCGCGACGTCGATAGAAGCCGAGATCCGACCAATCGGCCTTGGTCGCCACCGCAAGGACGTCGCGCGCCAACGGCCCCTGCAGGGCGATCGCCGCCGTCGCCTCGCTGATGTCCTCGACCTGCACGTCGAGGCCGCGCGAGTTGAGCTCGAACCAACGCAGGTGCGGCTCGGCGCTGGTCCAGCGAAACGAATCGTCGTCGTCGAGTCGGGCGATCGTGCCATCGTCGATGACCTTGCCCTGCTCATCGCACCACGGCGTGTAGATGACCTGGCCGGGCTTGATCTTGGTCGCGTCGCGGGTGATGACGCGATCGATCAGTCGGACGGCGTCCGGCCCGCGGACGATGTACTTGTAGAGCGGCGAAACGTCGATCAGCACCGCCGCGTGGCGAATGCCGACGTACTCGTGGATGTGGTGGTGGTCGTACGCACTGGCGGCGAGATAGCCGGACCACTCGCGCCACTGCCGCTTGCGATTTAGCGGTTGCGTCCGTTCGTCGAAAGGCGTGCCGATGCTCATTCCGCGGCCGCTCTGGCCCATCCCGGTGGCGGCTCGCGATCCAACCCCTCTTCGACGTTCCAGGCGTCCCATTCGTCGGCGACGAGGCCGTCCGAATCGAAGCGCAGGATGCTCACGCCGGCGTAGGTCACCCGGCCGTCCGGCTCGAGTGCGATGGCCCACCACTGGACCGCCGCACGGTCGCCGTCGACTATCGGATCGCCGAACCAGGCTCGAACTTCCTTCTGCGACTCCAGCACCGGCACGAGATAGGACATCGCGCCGGCCGGGCCGATATGCGGCTCGCGGAACGGACCGGTGCCGTACCGGCCATCCTCGGCGTAGAGGGCGGCGATCGGCTCCGCTCTACTGGCTGCCCAGTTCTCGCGCCAGGTGGTCGCCCAGCGCTGCGCCGCTTCTCGCGTGTCCATCTCCGCGATGCTAGCGCGGCGATGCCAGCGTGGGCGGCCAGCCGGTATTCAGTCGGTGGCGTACTCGGACGCGTGCTCGCCGCGATCCTTGGCGATCGTCCGCTCCATGATGTCGATCGTCTCGGCGACCGAGCGGTCGTTCTCGTCGGCCGCCGCCTTGACGTCCTCGATGCGGATGTTCTTCTCGCCCATCTCGAGGTGGGCATCCATGCAGCCACAGGTGAGACACATGGCATCTCCTTCGCGCGTTCGTTGCGGGTTCGAGCATGGTCGATAGGGCGTAACAAGCAGAGCCCATCGGCGAGCGTGGGCGTTGCGCGCCGCTAGAGTTACTGCCGTGACAGGAGGGCGAGGGGCGGCACGGCAGTACGACGCCGTCATCATCGGCGGCGGGCACAACGGATTGACCTGCGCCGCCTATCTCGCGCGTGCGGGACGCCGCGTGCTTGTCCTCGAACGGCGCCACATCATCGGTGGCGCGACGGTGACCGAGGAGATCTTTCCAGGCTTCAAGTTCAGCGTCGCGTCGTACGTCGTCAGTCTGTTGCGACCCGAGATCATCCGCGAGCTCGAGCTGGCTCGCCACGGCCTCCAGGTGCTGCCCGTCGATGGAACGCTTACGCCACTCGACGACGACTACCTGTGGCGAGTCGACGACCACGGTGTGACCGTGAGCGAGATAAGACGCTGGTCGAAGCGCGACGCCGAGGCGTACGAGGAGTACTCGCTGCTGATGGCGGAGATGTCGCGCTTCGTCAAGCCGCTGCTCGGCGCCGGCGCGCCGCCACTCGACGGCAGCGATCCGCGCGGTCTCGTGGCGCTGGCTGGTTTCGCGCGCCGCTTCGCGGCGCTCCCCGAGCCACAACAGACGGCCTTCATCCAGCTGCTGACGATGAGTTCGGCCGACTTCGTCTCGCAGTGGTTCGAGACGGAGCCGCTAAGGGCGACGCTGTCCGCCTCGGGCATCATCGGCACGTTCCTGGGGCCGCGCTCGCCGGGTAGCGCGTACATCCTGTTGCACCACTACATGGGTGAGGTCGACGGTGAGTACCGCGCATGGGGCCTGCCGGTAGGCGGTACCGGCGCGATCGCCGGCGCCATCGCTGCGGCCGCAGTGGAGGCCGGTGTCGAGATTCGGACAGAGGCGGCCGTTGCACGGATCACGACGCGTGACGGGCGTGCGACCGGCGTTGTGCTCGAGTCGGGCGAGGAGATCACCGCCCCGACCGTGGTCTCGAATGCCGACGTGCGGCGGACGCTGCGCGACCTGCTCGAGCCGGGCACGCTGTCTGCCGACGATGATGCGGCCGTGCGCGGCTACAAGTTCCGGGGGTCATCGGCCAAGGTCAATTTCGCGCTCTCGGGGCTGCCTACTTTCAAGGTGCTTCCCGCCGGCACGACCGACCACTTCCGGGGCATGGTCTCCATCTCGCCCTCGATCGACTACATCGAGCGAGCCCACGACGATGCGGTCGACGGCCGATTCAGCCGCCAGCCATACGTCGACATGGGCTTCCCGAGCTTCATTGATCCATCCGTGGCGCCGCCCGGTCAGCACGTCATGGCCTGCTTCGTCCAGTACGCGCCGTATGAGCTGGCCGAGGGAGCCTGGGACGAGCAGCGCGAAGCCCTGGGCGACGCCGTCCAGTCGACGATTGCCCGCCACGCGCCCGATCTCGACTCGCTCGTCGTCGGCCGCCAGGTGCTGACGCCGCTCGACATCGAGCGCACCTTCGGGCTTTCCGAGGGCAACATCTTCCAGGGCGAGCTGCTGCTCGAGCAGCTCTTCAGCGGCCGGCCGATCCCCGGCGCGGGCTACCGAACGCCGATCCGTGACCTCTGGCTGTGTGGCTCGTCGACCCATCCGGGTGGCGCGATCTCTGGCGCGCCGGGGCGTAACGCGGCAATGGCGGTGCTGCGCTCGTCTCGGGCCGGAGCAAGCGAGGCCGCGTGACCTACGACGCGGTAGTCATCGGCGCCGGCCACAACGGGCTCGTCTGCGCCGCCTACCTGGCCCGCGCCGGCCTGAGCGTCCTCGTGCTCGAGCGGCGCGATGAGCTCGGCGGAATGGCCGGCACGAGCGAGCTCCTGAAGGGCGTTCGCGTGCCGACGCTCGCGCACACGGTCGGGCGGCTGCGGCCCTCGATCGCCCGCGAGCTTGGGTTGCGCGGGCACGGCCTGGCTTTGGTCCAGCCAGAGGTTCGCGCGTTCGCGCCGCAGCCCGATGGACGGGCAATCACTCTGTGGGGCGACGTCGACCGGACTGCGCGCGATCTGGTTGACGGCGGACTTGCCGCGTCGTCGGACGCCGCGTCCTATGGCGCGGCCGACCAGCAGGTTCGCGCCCTGGGACGCGGGCTGGCTGAGCTGATGAGCCGCATACCGCCCGATCTCGCCTCGCCCACGCTCGGCGATGCGTTCGCCGGGTTGCGCACCGGTCTCGCGGCCCGTGCCCGCGCGCGGTCGGCCAACGAGAGCCTGCTGCGCACGATGCCGATGGCCGCGCGCGACCTGGTCGCGGAGTGGTTCGAGTCGGACGCCTTGCGCGCCGCCGTTGCCGCGCGGGGAATGCTCTACACCGGCCTATCGCCGCGCATGCCGGGTAGCGGCGGAGTATTGCTGGCCGACCTCGCCGGCAACGATGGTGGCCTCGCCGGCCAGACCGTGTTCGCTCGCGGCGGTCCGGGAGCGCTCGCCGACGCGCTCGCAGCCGCTGCACGCGCCAACGGCGCGGAGATCCGAACCGGCACGGCGGTGGCGCAGGTCCGACGCGACGGCGAGCGAGCCACCGGCGTCACCCTGACTGGCGGCGAGGAGATCGATGCCTCGGTCGTCGTTTCCAACCTCGATCCGCGAACGACGCTGCTCGATTTGATCGAGCCTGAGGTGCTCGGACCGCGGCTGTCGTGGCGCGCGGCCAACATCCGCCAGCGCGGCACGACGGCGAAGGTCAACCTCGCCCTCAGCGGACTGCCCGATTTCGGCGCGGCGGCCGGCGACGCGCGGCGCTTGCGCGGCCGGATCCTGATCGCGCCTTCGATGCGCTACCTCGATCTCGCCGCGCGGCCGGCCAAGTACGGTGAGCTGCCTGAACAGCCGCTGCTCGAGGCCACGATTCCGACGCTGGTCGATCCGGGCCTGCTCGCTGATGGCAGGCGTGGTCGAGCCAGGACCGTGGTGCACGTGATGAGCGTCGTCGTCGAGGGTATTCCGCGCGAGCTGCGTGACGGAACACTGGACGACCGACGCGACGCGCTCGGAGACGCTGTGCTGGCGACATTGGCCGAGTTCGCCCCGGGCATAGCCGAGCTCGTCGTCGAGCGCCAGGTAATCACGCCGCTCGACGTGGAGCGCGACCTGGGCGCGTTCGGCGGTCACGCAATGCACGCCGAGTCATCGCTCGACCAGTGGTTCGCGTGGAGGCCGCTCCACGGCTTAGGCCGCTACCGAATGCCTCTCACCGGCATGTACCTCGCCGGCTCTGGCGCACACCCCGGCGGAGGCGTGACCGGCGGTCCGGGCCAGCTCGCCGCCCAGGCCGTAATCGCCGATTCGCGCCAGGGCCGACTTAGAGTTAGCGCGTGAACTGCACCAACTGCGGCGCCGAGAACATCGCCGGGGCCAAATTTTGCAACGAGTGCGGAACGCCGATTGCAGCTGGATGCCCGAATTGCGGCGCGACCAACAAGCCCGGCGCACGGTTCTGCAACGAGTGTGGAACGGCGCTCGGGGGGGCGGATGGCGCTGGCGCTCAGGCCGCGCCGCCCGCAGCCGCGCCGCAGGCCGAGCGGCGGCTGGTCACGGTGCTGTTCGCGGACATCGTCGGCTTCACGCCATTCGCCGAGGAGCGCGACGCCGAGGACGTGCGCGACACGCTTACGCGCTACTTCGACATGTGCTCCGAGATCGTTGGCCGTTATGGCGGCACTGTCGAGAAGTTCATCGGCGACGCAGTGATGGCGGTATGGGGAGCGCCGATTGCGCACGAGGATGATGCCGAGCGGGCGGTCCGTGCCGCGCTCGACCTGGTCGAGTCGGTCAAGGGACTCGGTCCGGGAGCGGAGGCGCGCGCCGGTGTGCTGACCGGCGAGGCTGCGGTGACGATCGGCGCAACGAACCAGGGCATGGTCGCCGGCGACCTGGTCAACACGGCGGCGCGGCTGCAGAGCGTGGCGTCCCCGGGAACGGTGCTGGTCGGTGAATCAACTTCCCGAGCTGCCGGCGCGGCGATCCAATTCGAGCCGGCGGGTGATCAGACGCTGAAGGGCAAGCAGGCGCCGGTGCCGGCGTGGCGAGCGACGCGGGTGGTGGCCGAGCTCGGGGGACGCAATCGGAGCGAGGCGCTCGAGGCCCCATTCGTCGGCCGATCGGACGAGCTCCGTCTGCTCAAGGACCTCTTCCACGCCACCGCGCGCGAGAGGCGAATCCGGCTGGTGTCGGTCATCGGGCCGGCGGGCATCGGCAAGAGCCGGCTGGCGTGGGAGTTCTCGAAGTACACCGACGGCTTGGTCGAGGACACGTACTGGCACACCGGTCGTTCGCCCTCGTACGGCGAGGGCGTCACCTTCTGGGCGTTGGGCGAGATGGTTCGCCGCCGCTGCGACCTTGTCGAAGGTGACGATGAGCCGACCACGCGCGAGAAGGTGAACGCCACCGTCGAGCAGTGGATCGAGGATCCCGACGAGCGCGATTGGGTCAGGCGTGGGCTCTTGTCTTTGCTCGGCTACGACTCCGGCATGGCCGCCGAGGAGCTGTTCGGCGCGTGGCGAACGTTGTTCGAGCGGATCGCCGCCCACGGCACGGTGGCGCTGATCTTCGAGGACATGCACTTCGCCGATTCGGGCCTGCTCGACTTCATCGACCACCTACTGGAATGGAGTCGCGGACTGCCGATCTACATCGTTGCCCTATCGCGGCCAGAGTTGCTCGACCGCCGGCCGGACTGGGGCGCGGGCAAGCGCAGCTTCACCTCGATCCACCTCGAGCCGCTGTCCGAAACTGACATGCGCGAGCTGCTTGCCGGCCTCGTGCCCGGATTGCCGCCTGCCGCAGTAACACGCATCGTGGACCGTGCCGACGGCATGCCGCTGTACGCAGTTGAAACCGTGCGCATGCTCATCAGCGACGGCCGCCTGCGGCTCGATGTCGACACCTACGTCCCCGTCGACGAGCTCGAGAGCCTGGCCGTGCCCGAGACGCTGACCGCGCTCATAGCCTCACGGCTCGACGCCTTGGAGGCTGCCGACCGCTCGCTCGTCCAGGATGCGGCGGTGCTTGGCCAATCCTTTACGACGCAGGCGGTTGCGGCGCTGTCTGACCAGCCTGTCGAGGCCATCGAGGAACGTTTGCGTGGTCTCGCGCGGCGAGAGATCGTGGCCCGCGATGTCGACCCTCGCTCGCCAGAGCGCGGCCAGTACGCGTTCGTCCAGGCGCTGATCCGCGAGGTCGCCTACAACACGCTGTCGCGCAAGGACCGTAAGGCTCGCCACCTGTCTGCGGCGCGCTACTTCGAATCGGTCGGCTCCGACGAGCTCGCAGGCGCGCTCGCGGGCCACTACCTTTCGGCGCACTCGAACGCGGGTGCAGGACCCGAGGCAGACGCCCTGGCGGTCCAGGCGCGGATCGCATTGAGGGCCGCAGCTGATCGAGCAGCCACTCTCGGCGCCCACGATCAGGCAATCTCGTTCCTGGACCAGGCGCTCGCGGTGACGGTCGACGAGGCAGAAAAGGCGGACCTGTACGAGCGTGAGGGATGGTCCGCGAAGACCGGCGGTCGGGGCGAGGCTGCTGAGCGATCCTATCGAGCTGCCATCTCGATATATGAGACACAGGGTGACCGCGAGGCTGCCGCGCGATGCGCGGCGGGCATCGCCGAGTCCCACCTGAACGCACGTCACTTTCAGATAGGCGTGCCCTTCCTCGAAGAGCAGTGGCAAACATACTCGGACCTGTGGCCAAGCCCAGCGGCGATCGAGCTGCGGCTGTTGCTGGCGCGCGGCCTCTCGAATCTCGAGAACAACCAACAGGCGATCGAGATGATCGACGAGGTCCTCACGGCTGCTGAGCACGGCAACCTTGTGCCGTCCATTGCCAGGGGCCTGATTGTCAAGGGAGTCGCGTTGGGAAATCTGGGCCGGCTTCGGGAGGCGATCGCGCTTCTGTCCGCCGCCGAGCGGCTCGCACGCGAACACTCGCTCAACGAGGCGCTTACCGGAGCGTTGCTGGTTGGCGGTTTTCACCTCGGGGAGGTTGATCTGCGAGCAGCTCTAGCGATGTATCGCGAAGGCGCAATCCTGGCTCGGCGAACCGGCCAGCGACTCGTGCTCTTTACGTTCTTGAACAACATCGCCTACACCGGATTCGTCACCGGCAATTGGGACGAATCGCTTGCGGTCACCGAAGAGGGCCTGGCCGGGGACGTCCAGGGTACCCACAAGATCTGGCTGCTTGGCAACGAGGTGACGGTGAGGTCGAGTCGCGGTGAAGATGTCAGCGCGGCATTGGAGGCAATGCGTTCCGAGCCGGGGGACGCTGATGACTCGGACCAGAGGATTGGAATTCTCGATTCGGAAGCCAACGCATTTCTCGCTCGAGGAATGTTCAGCGAAGCGGGCGTGGCGTCGCGCAAGATCGCGGCTATGCAGTTTGCCCAGGCTCCCGGCAGCCTTTACCAGGCCGCCCGATCGGCCCTGTGGGCGCGCGACGTGGAGCAGGCGCGCGCCGATCTGGCCGGCATTGACGCGACCGGAGTACAGGGTCCAATCACCGATACGCGCCGAAAAACCATCGCCGCCGGCATCGCCGCGCTCGAGGGACGTGAAGCGGACGCCCAGGCTCTCTACCGCGAAGCGTTCCGCGGATGGAAGGATGCGGGCATGGGCTGGGATGAGGCGCTGACCGGGCTCGACACGGTCTTCCTGCTCGGCGCCGATGCCGACCCGGCCGTGGTCGAGGCCACCCGCTCGACCCTCGAGCGCCTCGGCGCTCAGCCGTACCTCGACATGCTTGACGCGGCCCTGGCAGAGACGAGCCGCACAGCCCGTCCAGTCCCGTCGCGTCGCACCGAGTCCATCGGCGTGGAGTCCGCTTAGCCCAAACTGGGTGTAGCGGCCCAACTGCGCACCGCTATGCTCCGGCCGATGAGGGGTCGTCGCCCGGCTGGAATCTGGATTATCGTCGCGCTCCAGATGGCCCTGGCCATAACGCTGCTGCCGGGCTTCGCGGAACGATTTCCGGGTGCCTCGCCGATCAGCGGCATGAGCCTGGACACCCTCTGGCAGCAGATCTACCTCGGCTGGGCGGTCGTCAACGTGCTGTCGGCGCTGTGGCTGTGGACGCTCAGCCGGCGAGGGTGGGCGCTGACGATGGTGCTCGTCGGCATCGGCCTCAGCGCCAACCTCATCATGTGGTTCAACGGCGAGCCGAACTTCGTGCGCATGGCCATCCAGGCTGCGACGGCGCTCTATCTCAACTCGGCGCCTGTGCGCGAGATCTTTCTGCGCGAGCACGACGTGTCTCGGATTGAGCTTCCCGAGAACGGATCGACGTGACCGATCTGAGCGATCTCGAGCTGCTGCGGGCCTATGAGCCAATCGTCCGGTACAACGAAGGCGAGCTGTTCTTCCCCGCCGCGGTAGAGGGCTACCTGGCCGAATGCGACCTGCTGCTGGGCACGTCGGAGAAGGACCGGGTGGTCGTCGTGCCGCAGGGCGAGCTGACCACAGACGTTCTCGGCAACTACGTTGCCGCGCCGGACAAATCGCTCTATCTCCGGCTGGTGCAGAAACCGTTGAACGGCATCGAGCTCGCGATGTGGCAGGTCCGGTCCGATCGCCCGCGCTTCAAGGCCCCGGGCCGCCTGGCCCGCGTCGGGCTCTTCGGTCGGCTGATCGACGCCGGCTTCGACGCCTCACTCCTGCTGCGCGGAACCGTACCCGGCGGCACGGCCGCGGCGGCGCAGATCAAGTACGCCGGCGCGCGCAAGGAAGACCCGCGCAACGTCTACTACGGGCGCGTCGTGCGTCGCCGCGGCTGGATCGTGCTGCATTACCTCTACTTCTATTTCATGAACGACTACCGCTCGACGTTCCACGGCGCGAACGATCACGAGGCGGACTGGGAACAGGTGCTGATCTACCTCGAGGATGGCCCGACGGGCCCGAAGCCGTGGTGGATCGCCGCGGCTGCACACGACTACATCGGCGACCAGCTGCGCCGCCGCTGGGATGATCCGACGGTGGTCCT
>DASQLS010000172.1:0-4379 GCA_035629915.1 Candidatus Limnocylindrales bacterium
CGGGCCATGTCCCTATCACCTGCTTGGCGTCGGTGGCTGTGGCAGTTGCATTCATGCTTGGACGTTAGGCGTGAACCGGATGCCGTCGGCATCAAATGCACTGCGCAGACATCTCGCAAACGCAACTGGACTTGTTTCGCAAAAACCCCTCCGGTTTGGAGGGGTTTTCTGGAAGTGCTGGTGAGCCGCGAAGGACTCGAACCTTCAACCAGCTGATTAAGAGTCAGCTGCTCTACCATTGAGCTAGCGGCCCACGAGGCCGCATTTTACTACGCGCCATGCCTCGGGCCACGAACGAGCCTAGGCGGGCAGCGGCTCCCCACGCGACGGGCCCAACGATCGCCTTTCGAAGCGCCCGGCGATGGCGAACGCGACCGGGTTGAACAGGATCGAGCCGATGGCGCCGGCGACGACCAGCTGGAGCCCTTCTGGCGGTAGCAGGCCGAGCGTCATACCGAGCGTGGCGAGGATGAACGAGAACTCGCCGATCTGCGCGAGCCCGGCGGCCACCGTCAAGCCCACTTTTGCGGGCTCGCGCAGCAGCTTGACGATGAGCAATGCCGCGGCCGCCTTGACCACGATGACCACGAGCAGCACGGCGACGACCGCGAACGGCATCGTCACGATGACCGATGGATCGAGCAGCATCCCGATGGCCACGAAGAAGATGACCGAGAAGGCATCCCGCATTGGGGTCACGTCCTGCTCGGCCTGGTGACTGTGGTCTGACTCGCCAACGATCGCGCCGGCGAGGAAGGCACCGAGCGCAAAAGACGCTCCGAACAGCGTCGCCGAGACGTAGGCGACGCCGAGCGCCACCGCGAGCACGGCCAATGTGAACAGCTCGCGCGACTGCTCGCGCTGCACCGCGCTCAGGACGCGGGGCACGAGCCAGCCGCCCAGGACGAGCACCAGCACTGCCAGCAGCGCTGCGCGACCGATCGCCACCGCGACGTCGATCGCCAGCAGGCCCAGGTCGTTTGCCGCGGCGTCACCCACAACGTCGGCAATGCCGGGCAGGATCACCAGCGCGACGATCGTGAACAGGTCCTCGACGATCAGCCAGCCGATAGCCACCTGTCCCGGCCGCGACTTCTGCTCACCGCGCTCCTCGAGCGCGCGCAGGAGCACGACCGTGCTCGCCACTGACAGCGACAGGCCGAGCACGAGACCACCCGTCCAGCCCCAGCCAAGGGCGAGACCAAGGCCGACACCGACCAATGTGGCGACGGCGATCTGGCCCAGCGCGCCCGGCAGCGCCACGCTTCGGACTGCCAGTAGGTCGCGGATCGAGAAGTGGATTCCCACTCCGAACATGAGCAGGATCACGCCGATCTCGGCCAATTCGAGAGCGATATCCGTGTCCGCGGTCAGGCCGGGCGTGAACGGCCCGATCAGCACGCCCGCAGCCAGATAGCCGACGATCGTGGGCAGTCGCAGGCGCCGCGCGATGTAGCCGGCGATGAACGCAATGACGACGCCGAGGGCTAGCGTCCCGATCAAACCAACCTCGGCGTGCATCCCCAAAAGCCTAGAGGAGGATCGCCGCCCTCACGATCAAGGGCTCTTGAGCGTCGGTCTCAGGCGCATCAGGTTGGCCACCTGATCTGCGTACTGGTCGTGCACATCGTTCATCTCGAGCGGGTCGTTGCGCAGGTCGTACAGGTGCGTGCCGTTCCATTCGACGAGGTGCCAGTTGGGTGTGCGAATTCCCCACCACGGACCGCTCGAGCCCTTGCCCGTATAGCCGCCGCGTGGGTGATCCTCGAGCATCCAGTCGCGGCCGCCCGACCCGCCGCGCAGCAGTCGGGCAAAGCTCTGGCCGTCGGCCCAGGGCATTCGCGCGTTGCCGAGATCGGCCAACGTGGGTCCGAAGTCGATGTTTGAAACCAGCGCGTCGGTCGACCCCTCGACGACACCGCGGCCGGCGAAGTAGACCGGCAGCCGGCCGGCCTGTGGCACATTCTTGAGCGGAAAGCCATCGGCGCCCCAGGCCATGCCGTTGTCGGACGTGAACATCCAGATCGGGTTGCGGCCCTGACGGGCCATCTCGGCGCGCATCTTGCCGACCATCTGGTCGACGGTCAGCAGCGAGCGGCAGATTCGGCCGAGCGGAAAGCCGTCGGGCCGCTTGTCCCAGGCGTAGTTGTCCGGCTTCCAGTCGTCGATCCCGTTGCATCGGTCGTCGCTCATGTAGCGCCGCTCGACATCGGCCCGCCACGGATGGAGGCGACCCTGGACCGGGCCGTCATTGGTGGACTGGGCCCAGTGCGGCGCGCGCGCCGCGAGCCACATGAAGACCGGCTGATTCGACGGCGCGCGCTCGAGCCAATGCAAGGCCCGGCTCTGAAGGTATCGATCGTGGTAGCCGTGAGTCTCGGCACGATCCTGGACCCACCAGCTGCTCCAGACGTTGCCCAGCCAGGTGCGCAGAATGGCAGCGCGATCCCAGCCGTCGGGCGTCTTGTCGGCCATCTGATCGGGATAATTGAGGTACTTGCCGGCCATGATCGTCCAGTAGCCGGCATCGTGAAGGGCCGTGGCAATCGTGCGACTCGGATCGAGCATGTTGGCCCGATTCGCGACCACGCCGTGATTGCGCGTATGGAGGCCGGTCAGGAACGATGCGCGTCCGGGACAGCACAGCGGCGTCTCGGAATATGCCGAGTCGAAGCGCAGGCCGCGTTCCAGGAATAGCTCGCGGATGTTGGGCAGCCGCTCGAGCACGCGTTCGTCGATCGCACCGAGGTCGTCGACCATGACCACGACGATGTCCGGACGGCCATCGCCACGCGGCGCGGCGGAGGCGAGCTGCGGAATACAGACCGCAACCAGGGCCAGGACAACGACGAGCCAGCGTCGCGTGCTCATGTGAGCCGACTTCATGGACACCCCCACACCCTCTCCAGCACCATAAGTACTACGGACTGTGTAGTACGTGAGTCCTTATGGCAAGGGCGATAGTAGAGAACTCGTTGATCGGCGACACCGACGTATCGGCAGCCAACCTCACTCGACCGCTACGATCCGTCCATGACCGACCAACGACCCGAGGACGATTCCGAACGACTGCCGATGGACCACGCCGGTGAGGGCGAGACGGCGGAGGATGAGGTCGACGACGCTTCGGCCGATTCCTTCCCTGCCAGCGATCCGCCGAGCTTCACCAGTTCGACGGCGACGCGAGACGCGAAGACCGATTCAGATAGCGGCGACGCTCACTGAGCGAGGACGGCGAACCCGTTCACATCGACGCGCGGCCGGCCGCTCGTGCCGTTGACCACGATACGCAGCGAATGTGCGCCGGCCGTCAGACCCGTGGCCGAAAAGACAACTCGACGCTCGGCGACTGACCCGGCAAAGAGGTCGACCGTCGCCCTCAGGACGTTGTCGACGTAGACCTTTGCCCGGCCGCGCTTCGGCCCGAGTGTCGATACCCACGCGACGTCCGTGCCGTTGAACGCAAACGTGGCTGAGGCGCCGGCCACCTTCGAGTAGCGCGTCGAAGTCCATGGCTGCCCGCTGAGGCTGGACCAGCCGCCGCCAGCGTAAGTGGCGGAGGCCTCCTGGAAGGTTGTCAGCGTGCGCGTCACGGTGCTCGATGTGACCTCGTTGCCCACCTCATCGGCCGCCTCGACGCGGAAGCTGTGGGGACCAGCCTGGGAGCTGTAGGTGGTCGACCCCCCAATCGCGGTCGGGTTGGAAATCTGCGTCCAACTGCTGCCGGTAGGGCTGTGCTCGAGACCGGCCGTGGCGATGCCGCTCTCTGCGTCGGACGACGACCAGCCGATCAGGAGTGGCACCGTGCCGCCGTTGGTGACCGTGCTCGGCGACGAGATGCGAACGGTATCGACCGATGCCGACGGCGGCGTCCCGTCGACGACCACTACGACGGCGGCGTAGCGCGTCGCACTGCTATCAGTGGCGCTGAGCACCAGCGGATAGACGCCGCTCGCAACGTCGGCCGGCGCGGATACGTCGATCGTGCCGTTGGCGTTGGCGTTGACCTGGAGCGGCGCGTGGTCGCTGGTGTCGTAGGTGACGCTGCCGTTGGGAGTCCCGGAGACAGAGATCACGAACTGGCCGCTGTCTCCCGGTCCGAGGCCCAGCGCGTCCTGGTTGACCCTGATCGAGAAGCCCGGGCCGGTGTCGCAATCCTGCCCGTCGAGCCCAACCGCCTTCCAGCTCAGCTCCGCGGACGCGCGGTGCGCGGCGGATGCCGGGAAGAGGGTGTCGGCGAGTGAGATGGTCGCGTTGCGCGCCTCGCAGAAGTCCGCCTCGGACGTAAGCGAGCTCCACGCGGCGAACGCGATCTGCGCCGCGTCGGTCATGCCGATTGCCGGCACCAGGACGCCACAGTCCGCCTGCGCATCATTCGG
>DASQLS010000173.1:0-5705 GCA_035629915.1 Candidatus Limnocylindrales bacterium
CCCGATACGGACAATGTCAACTTCCTCTCTCCCAACCTCGTCCCACGCGCAGCACGGCGGTGATGGGCGGGCTCTGCGCCGCTGGGGCGGCGGTCGAGACTCCATCGTCGTGGCGGTTGCTGCCGCGGAGTATGACACCCCATAACAACCCCGGGCCACCCCGGAGTGCCTAAGCGCGCAACGTTTCGAGGCGGTCGGCGGCGGCGCGCAGGGTCTCGAGCTTCTTGGGGAATGCGAAGCGGATCTTCGTCCGGCCGAGCTCTGGTCGGGAGTAGAACGACGAGCCGGGCACGGTCGCGACACCCGGTGAGGCGGTCAGCTGGCGCGAGAACGTGACATCGTCGGAATCGGTCAGCACCGTGATGTCGGTCATCACGTAGTACGCACCGTTGGGCACGTAGCAGCGGAATCCGGCGCTCTCGAGGGCGCCGACCAACAGGTCACGGCGCTCTCGGTAGCCGGCCGCCAGTGACGAGTAGTACGAGTCGGGCAGCCCGAGCGCCACCGCGCCGGCGGCCTGGAGCGGAGCTGCCGCACCGACCGTCAAGAAGTCGTGCACCTTGCGGATCGCCCCGGTCAATGCCGCCGGCGCGATCACCCAGCCGACTCGCCAGCCGGTCACCGAGTACGTCTTCGAAAGCGAGTTGATCGCCACCGTCCGCGCCGCCATGCCATCGATCGTGGCCATCGGAATGTGCGTGCCGGCGTACAGAATGTGCTCGTAGATGTCGTCGGTGAAGACGATCACGTCGTGCTCGATGCACAGCGCCGCGACCGCCTCGAGCTCGGCGCGCGTGAACACCTTGCCGGTCGGGTTGTGGGGCGAGTTGAGCACCAGGCCCCGCGTTCGTGGCCCGAACGCGGCACGCAGCTCGGCGAAGTCGATCGACCAGTCCGGCTCGTGGAGCGTCACATAGCGCGGCACCGCGCCACTCAGCACCGCGTCCGGACCGTAGTTCTCGTAGAACGGCTCGAAGACGATCACCTCGTCGCCGGGATCGAGGAGGGCGAGCATCGACGCGATCATGCCCTCGGTCGCGCCACAGACGACGGTGATCGAGGTCAGCGGGTCGACCGACCAACCGGGATAGAAGCGCTCGGTCTTGGACGCGATCGCCTCGCGGAAGTCCTTCGCACCCCACGTGATCGCGTACTGATTGATGTCGGCGTGGATGGCGGCCGACGCCGCCTCCTTCAGCTCGGGCGGACAGGCGAAATCGGGAAAGCCCTGGGCGAGATTGACCGCGCCGTGCTCGAGCGCAAGTCGGGTCATCTCGCGGATGACCGATTCGGTGAACCGGGAGGCCTTCTCGGAGACTCGGGCGGTGGCATCCATGTGTCTCGATTGTGACAAGGCCGCCAACTGCCATGGGGTACGCTCACGCCATCGTGGCCTGTCCCCGTTGCGGGGCGGAATCCCGCCCCGGCCAGAAGTTCTGCGCCGAATGTGGTTTGGCGCTGGCCGCGGCGTGCCCCAATTGCGGTACTCCGTACGAAGGCAGCCCGAAATTCTGTGCCGAGTGTGGCGGCGGCCTCGGCTCGACAGGCGACATCGCTGCATCACCGACCGGTGTCGCGACCCCAACTCCTTCGCCGTCGGCGGAACGGCGCTATGTGAGCGTTCTGTTCGCCGACCTGGTCGGGTTCACGACGCTCTCCGAGCAGGAGGATCCCGAGGAAGTTCGCGAGCTCCTGTCGCAGTACTTCGATGCCGCGCGCGAGGTGATTGAAGGCTACGGCGGCACGGTCGAGAAGTTCATCGGCGATGCGGTGATGGCCATCTGGGGTGCGCCGGTGGCACAGGAAGACGATCCGGAGAGAGCCGTCAGGGCCGCGCTTGGTCTCGTCGATCGAGTGCGTCAGCTGACTCTCCACGACAAGCCGCTTTCCGTGCGTGCCGGAGTGATGACAGGCGAGGCGGCAGTGACGCCTGGGCGCGTCCAGCAGGGCATGGTCGCCGGCGACATCGTCAACACCGCGTCACGGCTGCAATCGGTCGCCCCACCGGGCGTCGTGCTCGTTGGCGAGCAGACGTTCCGCGCCACGTCGGCGGCGATCGCGTACGAACCCGCCGGTGAGCAGCTGCTCAAGGGCAAGTCCGCGCCGGTTGATGCGTGGCGGGCCCTGAGAGTCGTGGCTCGAATCGGGGGAGAGGCCCGAAACGTGGGCCTGGAGGCGCCGTTCGTCGGACGCGACGAGGAGCTCCGTCTGTTGAGGGAACAGCTCCACGCGGCGGAGCGCGAACGGAAGCTGCGTGTAGTGGCCGTGACCGGCCAGGCCGGGATGGGCAAGAGCCGGCTGGCGTGGGAGCTAGAGAAGTACCTCGACGGCCTTGCCGGGCCGCAGCTCTATTACTGGCACCAGGGCCGATCGCCGTCGTATGGCGAGGGCGTCACCTATTGGGCACTTGGCGAGATGGTTCGACGCAGAGCGCGGATCGCGGAGGGCGAGGGGCCCGAAGAGACGCGCGAAAAGCTGCGTGCCACCCTCGACGAGTTCGTGCCCGACCCGGACGAGAGGCGCTGGCTGGAGCCGGCGCTCGGCGCCCTGCTCGGCGTCCAGGAACCCGATTGGGATCAACGCGAACAGCTGTTCAGCGCGTGGAGGACGTTCCTCGAGCGGGTCGCCGACAAAGGCCCATCGGTGTTCGTCTTCGAGGATCTCCAGTGGGCCGACACGGGCATGCTCGATTTCCTCGACCACATGCTCGATTGGTCGCGCGATCGGCCGATGCTCATCGTGACACTCGCCCGACCCGAGTTCCTCGAGCGTCGCCCCAACTTTGGTCGCGGCCATCGCGCGTTCAGCTCACTCCACCTCGAACCGCTGTCCGACGCGGCGATGACCGAGCTGCTGCGCGGAATCGCGCCCGGACTCAGCGATGACGATGTCGCACGCATCGTCGCCCGCGCCGAAGGTTTGCCGCTGTACACGATTGAGACCGTCCGGGCCCTGGTTGACAGTGGCCATCTGGTTCGCAACGGCGACATCTACGAGCCGACCGGGGATCTGCCGGTGCTCGACATCCCGCCGACGATGCGGGCCTTGATTGCGTCGCGACTCGACGCGATCGACCCGGCTGATCGATCGCTGCTTCAGGACGGTGCAGTGATCGGACAGGTGTTCGCGGTGCCCGCCCTAGCGGCAATCACCAATCGCGTCGACACGGACGTGGACGAGCGGCTGCGCGCGCTGGCCGTCAAGGAGCTGGTCGCACTCGAGAACGACCCGCGCTCTCCGGAGCGTGGCCAGTATCGATTCACGCAGGGTCTCATTCGCGAGGTCGCTTACGCCACATTGTCCAAGCGCGAGCGACGAGCGAAGCACGTTGCCGCCGCGCGGTACTTCGAGCAGCTCGGCGACGAGGAGCTGGCTGGCGTGCTGGCCAATCACTATCTCGAGGCGTATCAGGCCGCGCCGGAAGGCGAAGAGGGTGCCGCGGTGGCCGCGCAGGCACGAGTCGCTCTGCGGGCGGCGGCCGAGCGCGCGGCCCGTCTCCACTCTCACGAGCAGGCACTTGCCTACCTGGAGAAGGCCCTCGCGGTGACTTTCGACGAGCAGGATCGAATTGACGTGAGCCTGCAGGCGGGTGGATCAGCGACATCCATCGGACAGCTCGATCGTGCCGAGGAGCATTTCCGGGCCGCGCTGGCGTGGCAGGAGAGCAGCGGCGACATGGTCCGGTCGGCGGCAATCGCCGCGCAACTGGGGCGGATGCTTCTCTACGCGTCCAAGATCGATGAGTCGATGGCGGTGCTGAGGCGCGCGCTGCCAAACGTCGCGCCTGACAGTCGGGAATCGGTCGACCTGTACGGCGAGCTCGCCCGAGGCCACATGTTTCGGGACGAAGGGGGGGAGGCGATCGTCGCAGTTGAGCGAGCGCTGGAGGCGGCTGAGGCAAAGTCGCTCCGCGCATCCACGATCCAGCTGCTCATCACGAAGAGCTGGGCGCTCATGACCCTCCGCCGGCCGCGCGAGGGGACGGCCCTCTTGCTTGGCGCGATGCGAATGGCGAACGAGGAGGGTTACCTGGGCGCCGAGCTGCGGGCCACGTTCAACCTCACCGGCTACATCGGCACTGATGATCCGAAACGCTCCGTCACGCTCGGACTCGAGGGAATCGCCAAGGCCCGTCAGTTCGGACTTGCCCTGAACGCCGTAAACATGGCTGGCAACGTAGCAAGCTGTGCGCTTGTGATCGGCGACCTGGATTTGATCCTCGAGCTCGAACGCAGCGTTGACGAGCTCGACGCGCCGATGTCATTGGGCGTTCGCGGCTACGCAGCTGTCGCCAAGGCACTGATGGGCGACGAAGCCGGCGCACGGCAACGCCTCGCTCAAGTTGAGAGGGCCTTCGAGGGCACCACGTCGGCCCAGGACCTGTCTCAGGTCGGCTTCCTCCAGGCGGGTGTTGAGTTCGGCGCAGGGCGGCTCGAAGACGCTCTTGTGCGCGCGCGGGCCTCGAGAGATGCTTACTTCGGCTCTGATGCGCCGTTCGCGGCTGTCCTCGCCGGGCGTCTGTCCTTGCTCCTGGGGGATCTCGATGGGGCGCTGGCCGACCAGGCCGCGCGCGACGAGTACTCCATCTTCGGTGCCTGGGTCCAGCGCGGCGGCCGGGAGATCCAGGCTGGCATCCTCGCCTTGTCCGGCCGCACCGACGAGTCCCTGGTCGCCTTTCGACAGGTAATCGATGAATGGGACCGCGCAGAGCTGTCGTTCGATCGGGCGCTGGCACTGTTCGAGCGCGCCGTTTTGCTCGGTGATCGTGACTCCGAGGCGGCCGCGGGTCGGGACGAAGCGGCACGTGTCTTCGCGGCCATTGGTGCCGAAGGTCTCATCGAGCGGCTGGAGGCGGGCGTTCCTGCGAGACCGGGCCTGAGCGCGGCTAGGTCATCGCCTGAGCTTCTCCCCGAGGATGCCGCGGCAGCAAAACGCTGAACACGGCGCCGCCACCGGCGGCATCGTCGACGTGCAGCGTCGCGTCGTGGCGCGCGGCGAGCAGCTGGGCAATTGCCAGCCCCAGACCGGTGTTGCCCGTTTCTCGGCGCCGGCCGGCAAGGCGCGCGAACGGCTCGAAGATGCGTGATCGCTCGTGGTGGGGCACGCCCGGTCCCTGATCGGCGACGGCGACCGAGACCTGCTCTCTCCCGTGGCTGTTGATCGGCGCGATGACGAGGCGAACGGTGCCGCCGGGCGGCGAGTGATCGACCGCGTTGTCGATGAAGATCAGCAGCAGCTGCGCCATGCGATCGGGATCGGCGCTGACGGTCAGCTCGCGGTCCGCCGCGCCATCCATGCCTGCCTGTTCGACCTCGATGCGGACGCCGTGCTCGGCAGCCATCGCCTCGGCTCGCCGGGCGACGTCGGCAACAAAGGCACGCATCTCCACCGGTCGCCGCTCGACGGTGATCGCGCCGGCCTCGGCCGATGCCAGAGCAAGCAGGTCGCTGACCAGGCGTGCCAGGCGATCGGACTCGCCGATGATGTCCTCGACCAGCTGCTGGCCCTCAGGCTTGATCAGATCCTCGCGCTGCAGGATCTCGGCGTTGGCACGAACGACCGCAACCGGCGTGCGCAGCTCGTGCGAGGCCGAGGCGACGAAGCGCCGCTCGGCGGCGAACGCGGTGCGGATCGGGCGCAGAGCACGGTTGGTGACGAGCAACGTGACTACTGCCGCGCCAAGCAGACCGGCCAGGCTGGCAATC
>DASQLS010000174.1:0-7236 GCA_035629915.1 Candidatus Limnocylindrales bacterium
TTCTCCCAGCGCAGCCGCTCACGTGGCGGCGCCTCGGTGATGTTGTCCGGCAGCGGCCGCTCCAATGGCGCCGAGTCCGGGCTCGAGTCGAACAGCGACACCTGTCCGGTAAGCCGATCGCGCTGCGCCGCCTGGCCTGCGGCAAGAGCGTCGTCGAGCGCCATCAGCAGCTGCGCCGGGTGACCGAGCGAGTTGAGCGCGCCGACCCGGATGAGCGACTCGAGCACGCGCCGGTTGACCAGGCGCACATCGACCCGAGCACAGAAATCGGCCAATGAGCGGAAGCGGCCGTCCTCGTTGCGCGACGCGACGATCGACTCGATCGCACCGGCGCCGACGTTCTTGATGGCCAGCAGGCCGAAGCGGATCGCATCGCCCTCGACCGTGAAGTCGAGCCCGCTCGAGTGCACGTCGGGCGGCCTGACCTCGATGCCCAGGCGACGACATTCGGCGATGGCGGCGGCAACCTTCTCGGTCGAGTCGCGCATCGCGGTCAGCACGCTGGTCATGTACTCGACCGTGTAGTTGGCCTTGAGATACGCGGTCTGATACGCGATCAGCCCGTAGCAGGTGGCGTGAGCCTTGTTGAAGCCGTAGCGCTCGAACGGCTCGAAGGCCTTGAACACGGCGTCGATTACCTGCGGCGGCACGCCCTTCTCGGCGGCCTGCTGGACGAACTTGTCCTTCTGCGCCCGCAGGACGCTCGACTTCTTCTTCCGGATCGCATAGCCGAGCGTGTCCGCCTCGGGGCCGGTGAAGCCGCCGAGGGCCATCGCCGCGGCCATGATGTCTTCCTGGTAGACAAAGATGCCGTAGGTCTTCTTGAGATACGGCTCGAGCAGCGGGTGGAGGTAGGTGACCTTCTCCTGGCCGTGCTTGCGCCGGATGTAGGCCGGAATGTTGTCCATCGGCCCTGGGCGGAAGAGAGCGACCATCGCCGCGAGGTCGAGGACGGACGTCGGGCGCAGCTCACGCACGTAGCGGCGCATGCCCGGCGACTCGAGTTGGAATACGCCCGTGGTCTCGCCTGAAGCCAACAGCTCGAACGTCTTGGCATCCTCGAGCGGCAGGTGGTCGAGGTCGATCTCGACGCCCTGCTCCTGGCGGATCAGGTCGACCGCCTGGCGCAGGATGGTCAGGTTCGAGAGGCCAAGGAAGTCGAACTTGAGCAGGCCGAGCGCCTCGACGCCGTGCATCTCGTACTGGGTCATCAGCCCGTCCGAGTTAGTCGCGTGCTGGAGCGGCATCAGCTCGGTCAGCGGCTCGCGGCTGATGACCACGCCGGCCGCGTGGGTCGAGGCGTTGCGAGAGACGCCCTCGAGCTGCTCGGCAAGGTCGAGCAGTCGCTTGACCTTGGGGTCGCCGTCGCGCATCTCGCGCAGCGCAGGCGTCATCGCGAGCGCTTCCTCGAGCTTGATGCCGAGCTGGTTGGGAATCGCCTTGGCGATCCGGTCGACCTCCCCGTAGCCCAGCCCGAGCACACGGCCGACATCGCGGATCGCCGCCCGGGCGAGCATCGTGCCGAAGGTGATGATCTGGGCGACGTGGTCGGTGCCGTACTTGTGCGTGACGTAGCGAATGACCTCGTCGCGCCGCGCGTCCTCGAAGTCGACGTCGATGTCCGGCATCGTCACTCGATCGGGGTTCAGGAAGCGCTCGAAGGGCAGTTCGTAGTGGATGGGATCGACTGGAGTGATGCCCAGCGTGTAGGTGACGATCGAGCCGGGCGCCGATCCGCGGCAGGTCGTCGCGATGCGCTGCTCGCGCGCGAAGCGGACGAAGTCGGCGACGATCAGGAAGTAGCCCGCGTAGCCCATCGAGATGATCACGCCGAGCTCGTAGTCGAGCCGCTGCTTGAGCTCTGTCGTTGGTTCGCCGTAGCGCTCGCGCAGGCCGCGCTCGCACTCTGCGCGCAACCAGCTCTCCACCGTGTGTCCGGCCGGAACCGGGAAATCCGGGAGGCGTAGCTGACCGAAGGGCAGCTGCAGATCGACCATCTCCGAGATCCGCCGCGTGTTGGCGATCGCCTCGGGAACGTCGCCGAACAACGTCGCCATCTCCTGGGCGCTCTTGAGGTAGAAGTCGCTCGACTCGAAGCGCATCCGCCCTGGCGTGTCGAGGTTCGAGGCGGTGCCCACGCAGAGCAGCACGTCGTGCGCCTCTGACTGCTCGCGGCGGACGTAGTGCAGATCGTTGGTCGCCACGAGCGGAATGCCCATCTGCGGGCCGAGCCGGAGCAGCTGCTCGTTCAACCGGCGCTGGTCGGGGATGCCGTGGTCCTGCAGCTCGAAGAAGAAGTTGCCGTCGCCGAGGATGTCGCGATAGTTGCCGGCGATGCGCATCGCCTCGTCCTCTTCGCCGGTCTCGAGGGCGCGCGCCACTTCCCCGTTAAGACACGCCGACAGCCCGACGAGCCCCTCGGCGTGCTGGGCCAGGTACTCGCGATCGATGCGTGGCTTGTAGTAATAGCCGTCGAGGTGGGCGTCGGTGACGATCCGGCACAGGTTCTGGTAACCAGTCCAGTCGCGCGCGAGCAGGATCAGGTGGTACGGCTGCGCATCCGCCTTGCCCTCACGATCGGCCATCGACCGACGTGCGACGTACGTCTCGACACCAATGATCGGCTTGATCTCGGCCTTCTGGCACGCCTGGTAGAAGGCCACCGCGCCGTACAGCGCTCCGTGGTCGGTCAGGCCGAGCGAGTCGAAGCCGAGCGTCTTGGCCTGGTCGACCATCTCGGTGATCCGGCCCAGGCCGTCGAGCAGGCTGTATTCGGAATGGACGTGGAGGTGCGTGAAATCGTTCGGCGCGATGCTCAAGGTGTCCCCGTTCTAGACCTCGACCGACGTTATCGGCGATTCACTTATCGAACCAGCGCCTTATCCCCGAACTTGATCCACGAAGCGCGCCGCTCGCTGTGGAAAGTCGACCCTTCGCTCGCGCCGATAATAGAACACATGTTCTCCGAACATCAGACCTTGGTCCGTAGCGGGGCAGGCGTATAACTATCGGAACCGGCGCACACGCAACCCAGTTACCGGTGCTGCCGGGAATGACGGAGGTGCCCATGTCCCGTCAAGCCTTGATGCGTCCGATGCTGGCGCTGGCACTCCTTGTCCTCGTAGTCAGCCCGGCAGCCGCGGCCGGGCCCGACAACAACTTCGCAGCGCCTCTGCGCGGCAACGAAGAGGTTCCCGCGGTAGAGACCCACGCGGTCGGAGTGGCGACCTTCAAGCTCAACCGCGCCGAGACCGAGATGCAGTTCAAGCTGAACGTGGCCAACGGCGAAGGCATCACCCAGGCACATATCCACTGCGGACCGCCTGGCGTGAACGGACCCGTGGTCGTGTTCCTCTTTGGATTGGTTCCGACAGGCGTCGACAACAACGGAACGCTCAACGAAGGCGTCATCACCAACGCCAACGTGATCCCGCGTCCTGACTCGGCAGCGTGCCCGGGTGGCGTGGCCAACCTCGGCGACGTGGTCGCGAAGATGCGCACCGGTGGTGCCTACGCCAACGTGCACACGCTCGACTTCCCGGGCGGCGAGATTCGCGGCGGCATCTGACGTCCCACCAGTTCCACAGGCTTAGTCGCGGCCGGCTTCCGATGGGGAGCCGGCCGCTCGATTCACAGCAAGTCGTGACATCCTGAGCACATGACACTTTCAATGGCTGCCGGAAGTAGCCGTCCAACAGGCATCACGCTCGACGAGTCGTCCTACGTGCCCGGCGTATGCAACATCGGCCCGGCCGAGATCGCCTCGCGCCGCCGCAGCGGCCACGTCGGGGTGATCGCCAGCGTCGTGCTGCTCGTCGTTCTGATCGTCATCGACGCCCCTTCCATCGCCCGCTGGCTGCTGATCCTCCCGGTCGCGATCGCGGCCTCCGGCTACCTGCAGGCCCACCTCCGCTTCTGCGCCGGGTTCGGAGCGCTCGGCGAATTCAACTTCGGGCCGCGCGGCAACGTCGAGATGGTCGCCGACCGCGACGCTCGGCGGCGCGACCGGATCAAGGCCGTCCAGATCGGGTTGGCCGGGTTCGGCATCGGCTTTGTGGTTGCTGCAGTGGCGGTGGCGCTGCCCGTCTAGGCGACGCTCAACGCCCGATCGGGCGCGAGCAGGAATGGCGGCAGGTACGCCGGGATGTTGGAGAAGGGCAGCACATCCGGATGAAGCTCGATGCCGAGCGCTTCCGCCATGAACGCCCGCCGCGCCTGGATCCTGCGCCACGCCCCGGGATGTTTGGCCGCTAGCTCGGCACGGAGCGTCTCGTCGGCGAAGGCAATCCCGTCCTCGATGTTGCTGGTGAAGTATTCAGTGCCGGTTGCCGGGATGATGTCGACCTGCATCGCCATGCCCGATCGCAGCTCAACCGTTGACCCCGGCCAGACCGGCGAGTTGACCCACTCGTCGAGGTGGATCTGGTGGCCCGGGTTGAGGAAGATCCCAAAGAACGGGTCGCCCAGCCGGCGGTCGATGATCTCCTGCAACGCGCCGCCGGTCTGGCCGATGCGCAGCGCCCGGTACCACTCGACGACGGCCTCAAAATACGGCCCGGCGAGGCGCTCGACGTAGTCGCGGATGCCGACTTCGAGCTCGCCGGCATCTTCGACCACCCATCCCGCGCGACAGTTGAGCGCTCCCCAGATTCCGAACGCAGTCGTGAACGGGTCGCCACGCTCGATCGGCCGGTCACTCGGGCTGAGCAGGCCGTACCGAGCACGTGGTCCAGCGGTGAGCATCAGGTGACACGACAGCGGCGTCCCGTTCCAGCCGAGCAACGCGACCGCCTCGTGCTCGGTCATGCCCGGCCTCAGGTTGAAAACCAGGTTTCGAACACCCTGCGACGTCTGGCACGCGGCCCACTCGATCATCGCCAACTGATCCACGTCGTTGATCACCCGCAGGCCGTCCGCCGCGTTTATCAGCAGCCCGGTGGCATTGGTGACGTTTTCGGCACCAGCCAGTTCGCGCACGACGTCGACGATGTACGAGGGAACGTCCGATGCCCGCTCGTCCGAATACTCCTTCCAGCCCACGAGGCCCACGCTGGGCCCGTCGACGTCGACGATCCCCTCCTCGGCCAGGATGTCGCCCAGCGGTCGCGACTTGTCACGTGGCTGGCTCGGCAGGCTGAAGTCCTGGAACATGTGCCGCCGCATCGGCAGCGGCGCCGCGCCGGCCGTGCCCCAATTTTCGTTGCCTACCAGCACGGCAGGCTCGCCATCGCGGCCGACGACCAGCAGCGCCTCCTCGAAGCGTGGATCGAAGCCGGTCAGGAACGAGATGTTGGCGCTGTGCTCCCGATCGGCGTAGATGAGCAGCATCGCGTAGCCGCGGCGGTCCATGCGATCGCGCAGCAGCTCCAGCCGTTGGCCGTAGAGCGTGTCCGGCAGCTGCGGCATCTCTTCCGGCATCCCGAAATCGGGCAGGTCCAGCCGCTCGAACCGCGCCGTCATTGCAGCGGCACCGGTGCAGCCGCTCCCCGTTCGACGAGCACGCGCTGATTCGCGGCCACCGGCTGCCACGGCCCGACCGCACCGTCTGGCCAGGTGACCCTGACCTCGGCCTCGTCGTCCGGGCCCAGCCCGAAGTGGATCGGACCGAGCTGGCCGCTGGCGTGTCCGCCGCCGATCGTCAGCTCCCGAATCTGGGTCGTGGCGGCTGTACGAACCTCGATCCAGGCACCTATCGCGTAACTGTTGCCGCCCGGCTGCTGTGCCCGCACCTGGAGCCAATTCCCCTGTTGACTCGGACGCACGGCCGTGCCGGAGCCCACGTTCCGGTACAGGCGCACGTTCTCGATCCGATTGACGACGACGAGGTCGAGCATGCCGTCGAGATTCAGATCGACCAGTCCGGCACCGCGAGCGCGGGCAAAGTCGACGATTCCAGCCTCCTGAGCGCCCTCCTTGAAGGAACCATCGGACTGGCCGATCAGCAGGTTGTTTGGATCCTGGGCCGCGTAGTCGGGCATCGCCTCGACGTTGCCCTTGGCGACGAACAAATCCATCAACGTGTCGTTGTTTACGTCCTGGAACTCGGCGTGCCACGCGGTTGAGGGCTTGATGGTGTCGCCTTCGAATGGCCGATGTGCGGTTGCGCCGAGTTCGAGCGCCACGTCCGCGTAGGTCGGCCGTGCCGGGCCATCGGCCAGCGTCTGCAGCTTGTTGTCGCCCTGGCTGGTCAGGTAGTACTCGGGCAGTCCGTCCCCGGTCAGGTCGGTGCTGGCTATGCCCATGCCCCAGATGCGCACGGTCCGCCATCCATCGACTGCGGTGTACGCGGCTGGATCCGTCGGCGGGCGAAGGGCCCACAGCTGCTCCTGGCCGTCGCTATCGGCCCGGTAGTAGTGGCGGTCGTTGCTCACGCGCAGGTCGCGCGTGCCCGAACGACCCCAGTCACTGAACAGCATCGACAGGGTGCACCAGCTCGGCGAGATGGGGAGCGACGCACTGAACCCGATGCCCGCGAAGTCATCTGGCACGAAGAGCATGTTGTCGGCACATTCAAGCGCGTTTGGATCCGAATTGGCCAGGTAGTTGCCAATCGCGATCGTCGGCCAGGACTCATTCCCGTACCACGTGGCGCTGAAGGCGGTCGACCATCCCGCGGCGCCGTCCCAGAAGCGCCACCGCTCGTTGGCATTCTCGAAGGCGCAATCGCCCAGGCCGCGGAGCAGATGGTTCCCTCCCCTGCGCAGCACGACCAGGTCGATGATGGCATCGCCATCGATGTCGATGGGATATGCGCCGGTGACGGCGAGCAGATCGGTTGAGCCGGCAGCGCGGCGCTCGAAGGCCAGCGCGCCACCTGCCGTGCTGCCATTTACGAACAGCGCCGCGGGCTGACTGCCGCCGGCGAAGTACAGGTCGATCAGGCCGTCGACGTTGCAGTCGAAAGCGGCCACGCCGCCGCCCACGAAGTAGTCGAAGTCACCCGTGTAGGCATGAGTGACCCCGGCCGACTGAGCCTCTTCCAAGAAGCGCGGCGCAACAGGGGGTTGGTTGGCGCGACCGTTCATCGATGACAACGAGACGACGATCCACGCGCCGACCACGACGAGCACCGCGACGACAACAATTGTCCCCACAACCCGAGACCGACGATGCGTCACGCGCCGATTAGAGCACCGCTCAGCCGAGGGCGAAGATCTGGTCGATCACGCGCATGTTGGCCACCGCGTCGCGCGCCGGGTACGGCGGCGGCGCGCCATCGAGCACGACCGCCGCAAA